>JBKJOC010000306.1:0-3702 GCA_046595725.1 Candidatus Eiseniibacteriota bacterium | reverse complement strand
CTGTAGGCCGTCCGCCGAGCCCTCGTAGAGCTTCTCGCGGCCGTCGACCCGGCTGTCGCCGTGGCTGGCGCCCACGCTGGCGACCACGCCGAACGTCTTGCCGTAGAGGCTCGCCTGGTCACCGAACGACACCAGGAAATTTCCCGGCACCGCGCTGTGCAGCGGCCTCGGCGACCACTGGTTCCTGAACGACTTGCCATCGGTGGGTTCTTTCGGCATGGTGCGCGCGCCCGCGCCAAATGCGAGAGCATCCCCCGACCCGCCGGCATAGCCCATCCGGTTGCCGAAACTGGTCGCCTCGTCGTAGCCGGCGCCGACCACCACGTTCAGCATCCTCTTGCCGGGAAAGTCCTTGGTCGTGATTTGGACGTCGCCCCCTCCGAACTCCCCGGGGCGGTCGGCGGTGTAGGTCTTCTGCACCACGATGTTGTCGAGCAGGCCCGACGGGATCATGTCGAGCGGCACGACCCGCTTGTTCAGCTCCGGGCTCGCGATGCGCACACCGTCCATCTCGGTCGAGCTGTAGCGCTCACCCATGCCGCGCACGTAGACAAACTTGCCGTCGACCAACGACGTACCGGTGACCCGGCGCAGCACATCGCCGGCATCGCGATCGGGGGACTTCTTGACCTGCTCGGCGCTCACGGCATCGCCGACGCTGCCGGCGTTCCTGCGCCGGTTGAGCAGCGCGGCTTCGGTGTTCTGGACCGCCCTGGCCTCGACCTCGAACACTTCCTGCTGGATCGCGTCGGACGCCAGCGTCAGCGTCAGCTCCCTGGTCGCGCCGGCGGCCACCACGACTCCCGTGATGGTCTTCGAGGCGTACGAGATCGCGCGCGCCTGCAGCATGTAGAGGCCGGGCGCCGCCTCGAGCACGAAGGAGCCGTCGGCGTTGGTCGAGGTCCCGGAGGGCTTGCCCTGAGACGGGGCGGCGGGCACGAGCGCGACGTCGGCGTAACCAATCGGCTCGCCCGTGTCGGCGGCGAGCAACCTACCGGTGACGCGTCCACGGCCGGCCCCTTGCCCATGGGCGGCCTGGAGCGGCAGCGCCACTGTCGTGAGCGTAAGCAGGATCCACACCAGAAGCCTCAGGGGGTGGTTCATTGCGAGTTCCCTCCGGCCGCGGTTCGTTCGAGTCACGAGGCATCCTTTCTGAAACGCCCGCGGAGGAGCAGGCTTGCGCCCGCTCCTCCCGGGTTCCCGTTGCGCCACCTCAATCAATGCGCGACACCTTGCCCTGCGAGGCCGCGTTGTCCGCGACCACGCGATACAGGTACACACCGGCCGGCATCGTGCCGTCGGCCTTCCAGCTCACCGTGTGCTCGCCCGCGGCCATGGGACCGTCGGCGAGCGTCCGCACCAGCCGGCCGTTCGCCGCGTAGAGGCTCACCACGACGTGCGCGCTCTTCGGCAGCGCGAAGCGGATCGCGCTCCCCTGGCGGAACGGATTGGGATAGGCGCGGCTTAAGAACACCGTGCCGGCGAGGGCCTCGACGCCAACGGCCGAGCTGCAATAGAGACCCGGGGGGACCGGCGCGCAGGCCTGGCGGAACGTCGCGTCGTGCTCGATGCGGAACGCGGCCTGCTTCCAGTTGTAGACGATCGAGTTCAGGATCTTTCCGCTGGTGCCGCGGCGGAAGTGCGACCCCAGCGTGCAACCGGTCAACGTGCCGCCCGAACGGCGGTCGCCGACCATCGTGAAATTGGCTATCGTCGGGTTCGAACGCGGCCCGTTGAGCGAATCGAAGCCGAACTCGTTGTTGTCCGCTTCGATGCCCTTGTCGGGCGCGACCCCCGGCGTATAGCCCACCTTGTCCGCGAGACAGCGCACGATCACGAATTGCGCCTTGCCGCGGAAACCCATCTGCCAGTCGTAGCCGTCGTCCCCGCCGTCGCTCGCAACCACGTACTTGACCTGCGCCACTCCGCCGAAGAACTCGACACCGTCGTCGGCTCCGCGATGCGCCTGGATGTGGTCGATCACCGTGTTGCGGCCCACACCGTCGAAGGTGAAGGAATTCAGCTCGTTGTCCGGCGCGATCGGAAAGCCCGAGTACTCCACGCGCACCCAGCGCAACGTGCCCGAGTTGTCGTCGTCGTCGTTGCCGCCGAACTGTCCGATGAAGCCGCCTTCAGAGACGCACGAGTCCCCCGCCGCCGTGTTCACGCAGTTGCACACCGCGCGCCCGAGGATCCAGATTCCACCCCACCCGCCGCGCGCCTGGAGGCCGGGAGCGTCGTCCGAGGTGAAGATGATGGGCTGGGACGGCAGGCCTTGCGCGTTGATCTTCGCACCACGCTCGATCACGAGCGTTCCCTGGGTCGAGCGCTCGCCGAAGATCACGACGCCCGGTAAGATGGTCAGCGTCGCCTGCTCCTTGAAGCGCACGACGCCACGCAGCACGTAGTTGCTGTCGGGCGCGAGCGTCCGGCTGGTGTAGAAGTTTCCCGTCAGGATCGCGAACGGCCGCGGATCGGGCATGCCCGTCAGGTGAAGGTCCTGGCGTCCCGCACCCGAGGAGTCGAAGTAGGTCCAGCCCTGGGTCCAGTCGTCGAGCGTCTGCGGCCCGATTGCCCCGGTGAAGCACACCTGCGTGAAGAAGCCGTCGTTCGGGACGTTGACCGACTTGCCGTGGCCGGGCTCGCCGGCGAACGCGGGGCTGCCGGCGGCAGGCTGGAAGACGGGATGGGCGATGTTCAGGGCGCCCGTCAGGAACGGGTCGGTGAGATCGTTGTTGGTATAGTCGACGGTTCCAACGATGAATGCGGACTTGGTCGGGCAGGATGCGACCGAATCGGCCGATACCACCGCGCCGGTGAACTGCCCGGGCAGCGTGCCGTTGCCATTGTTCCATAGAATGTTGCCGTCGTAGACGATCTGGGCCGAGGCGGCCCCGGGCAGCGCCAGGGCGAGCAAGAGGCCCGCACCAGGCAACAGGGAACGGCGACGGAATCGCAACTTCATGGATCCCTCCAGCGAACGCAATGGGGAACAGCGCGTTTAGGAACAGTCAGGACCGTCATACCCCGCCCTGGGACCATTCGGGTCACCGGAGGTCGCGCCGATGACGAGGCGCATCGACCACCCGACAGCAACGACCGTAGACGAGCGCGCTGGCGCCCCGGTTGCGAGCCCGTGACGGCTTGGTAAACTCCATGGGTTGCCGCGCTGGCGAGCGCCCCGAATCGAATCCAGGAGGCCGGGATGACCACGAAAGCACCCGCGACGATCCGCATCGGCATCTCGAGCTGCCTGCTCGGGCGCGAGGTGCGATTCGACGGCGGGCACAAGGAAGACCGATTCCTCACGGGCGTGCTGGCGCAACACGTCGAGTGGGTCCCCGTCTGCCCTGAGGTCGAGATCGGCATGGGCGTGCCGCGCGAGGCCATCCGCCTGGTCGACGATCCCAGGGATGCGGCAGGGCCCCGCCTCGTCGGCGCGCGCTCGGGCACGGATCACACGGTCGCGATGCGCTCATGGGCACGGCAGCGCGTGCGCGCGCTCGAGGCGCAGGACCTGTGCGGTTATGTGCTCAAGAAGGATTCGCCATCGTGCGGCATGGAGCGCGTCCGGCTCCATCCCGCGGACGGCGCACCGGCGAGCCGCGATGGCGTGGGCCTGTTCGCGCGCGCGTTGATCGAGCACGCGCCGCTCCTGCCGGTGGAGGAGGAGGGCCGCCTCCACGACGCGAAGCTGCGCGA
>JBKJOC010000300.1:0-12581 GCA_046595725.1 Candidatus Eiseniibacteriota bacterium | reverse complement strand
CTGCGAAACGCCCTCGGTGATCCACTTGAGCTGGAGCCTTACGTCGTGCGCGGTCTGCACGCGCTCTTCGGGATCCTTCGCGAGGCACGCGTTGACCAGACGCTCGAGCGCCGGCGGCGCGAGCGGCACGAGCTCCGAGATCGGCCGCGGCTCCTTGCCGAGGATTGCGGCGATCAACGACGCCTGGCTCTTGCCCTCGAACGCGGGCTTGCCTGTCGCCATCTCGTACATGGTCGCGCCGAGCGCCCAGATGTCGCTGCGGGCGTCAGCCTCGCTGCCCTCGAGCTGCTCCGGTGCCATGTACATGAACGTGCCCACGATGGATCCCGCTGCCGTGAGCGGCCGGCTCATCGCCGGCGAGTTCGCCGTGCCGGCGCGGGAGCCGGTGCCGGGCCCGCCCAGCCTGGTCGGGCGCGCGAGGCCGAAGTCCACGAGCTTCGCGCCCTGCTTGGTGAGCATGATGTTGCCGGGCTTCAAGTCCCGATGAATGATCCCCGCGCGGTGGGCGCGGTCGAGCGCGTCGGCGATCTGGGAGCTCACGCGCAGCAGTTCGGCCGACGGCAACGCGCCGCGCTCGAGGCGCTGTGCCAGCGACTCGCCCTCGATCAGCTCCATCACGATGTAGTCGAGGTCGCCCTCGCGGCCGACGTCGTACACCTGGCAGATGTGCGGGTGGTTGAGCGCGGAAGCCGCGCGCGCCTCGCGCTCGAAACGCGCGCGCACCTCGGGCTCGCCCGCGAGCAGCTCGGGCACCACCTTGATCGCGACGTCGCGCTGGAGCCTGGAGTCGCGGGCGCGGAATACCTCGCCCATGCCGCCCGCGCCGAGGGGCGCGAGGATTTCGTAGGGGCCGAGTTTATCGCCGGCGCTGAGACTCATCGCGATACGCTCCTCGTGATCATCGTCGTTGCAGCCTGCCGAGCCAGTCGAGCATCACGTTCTTCGCACACATGGGCGGAGGGCCGAGGGCCGATGCGGCGCGCGCGCGGAACACCTCATCCATACCGCCCGCGCCCAAGGGCGCGAGACTCTCGTACGGGCCGGGGCGCGATCCGGGACCGAGGCCCAACGAGATGCCAACTTCAGGGAGTTCTCCGACGGGACAAAACTCGCCGAGGCTAACACAAAAGGGCCCAATCGGATGCCACGCGCTCGCGGTGAGCACGGGGCCCCTCGTGGACCTGCTCGCTCGCCTTATGGCCGGCGACGCCAGGATCCTGGACGAGGACGCCGAGACGGGGGCTAAGCGGCGCCGCTACGTACGGATCGCGGAGGAGCACTTCCCGCAGGCGTTCACCGATCCCTGGATGGCCTCGCAGGACCGCTACATACGCAGGCGATGCTCAAGCGAGTCCGAGCTGCTGCATCATGCCCATCTGATCCCATTGCTCCCAGCGTTCAACGACCTTGCCGGCAGCAACGCGGTCCAGAATCAGCCCGTTGATTCGCACACGACGACCTGTCGCGGGGGCCTGTCCGAACGCGGCACTGTTCGTCCCTTCCGCGCTCCACCGTGTGGCCACCTTGTCGCCCGCTACAATTTGGTCCTCGATCGTGAAGCGCAGATCCGGAAAGGCGGTCAGCAGGCCCGAAAGCATCTGCTTGAAGCCATCGACGCTGAGGTCCGGGTCCGGACTGCCGTTGATGTGCACGACGCCATCACTCGCAAAGACATCGCCTGCGACGGAAACATCGCCGCGATTGAGTCCTTCAATCCAGATACGCTCGTATTCGGTAATCTGCACAGTGCCCTCCTGCGAACCCACTGACGCCAATCGATTCTAGCTCACCCGAGCAGTCCTACGATTTCCTCAACCGCCCAGACGTGATTGGCGATGCCCACTTTTATTGCCGACTTTACGCGCAGTGTCTGATGCACGCGCCCAAAATTGTACTACATGAAGTCTAGGGCGATAGCCGCGGCGAGGTTCTCCATCTTCTTGCTGAAGGCATTCGGCAGCCGCGTGAACCGTCGGATCGACATCCGCATCGTCAGGCCTGCCGCGACGTAGCTGGTCTGATGTGGCGCGGGTCGGGATCGCCAGTCACTGTCTCGGTCTTGCAGCCGATGCATCCGCGGGTGCAGGCGCCTCAACTCGGCGGCCTGGTTAAGATCGAGACCGCTTTAGCGCTTCCTCCAGCGGAACAGCGTCGTCTCGGTCACGCCGTGCTTCTTGGCCACCTGGGCCACGGTAGTGCCCTAGCGCTCGCTTTCGCGCATGATGGAAACAATCTGCTAGTCCGAAAACCGGCTCTTACGCATCCAGGATCCTCCTCGTTGGGGAGAGTCCTGCCATAATCCGTGGTCCCAGGATCGGGGGGCACTCCACCTCAAACAACGCCATCGAACGACGCCACGCACGGCTGGCGCGGGCCGGGGACGAAAGGAATAGAGCAGCGCAGGCGGCCGCAACAACTCGAGATCAGAGCCTGTCCGGCGTCCTCTGCTCCCAGGGCGAGCCGTTCCAACATCTGCCCTCCCGAGCGCGGACACCGACCGAGTCATTACCTTCCGCCCGACGTGTGCCGCATTACATAGTCGAGCGCCCGGTCGCGCATCTCGACGCTGTGGAGTCCGCCCGCGTTCGCGGTCGTGACCGCACGCTCGACGCTCCAGCCTCGGTCGAGCACGAGCCACGGGATCATCACGGCGCCCACCCGGTTGCCAGAAGCGCAGTGCACCAGCATCGGATGATTGTCGGGGTCGGCGGCGAGCGCACGGAACGCGTCGAACGTCGAGTCGGTGAGCGTTGAGGGTGTCACCGGCAGCGCGCGGTAGATAACCCCGGCAGCACGTGCCACGGCGGCTTCGTCCATGCCGCGCGGCTCATCGGGGGCGCGCAGGTCGAGCACGGTTCGGTAGCCGCGGCTCCCGAGCGCGATGAGCTGCGAGGAGTCGGGTTGCCCGCCCGTGGCGACGCCCGAAAGCGGGCACGCCGCGTTCTGCATGCCAGCGAGCAGCGTCAGGACCTGCGCCGAATCCGGCCCGCCGCCCGCCGGGCTGATCGTGGCTGCGGGATGCTTTGCCGCCGCGGGGGCGGAACTGCTCCCCGCGGCGCGCCCTCCGGTCGCCGGGGCGTGCGCGCAGCCGGCCCCGAGCGCGACTGCAAGCACGAGCAGCAAGCTGCGCATCAAGTGCGCCTGCGCGCTCATTTGCGTAGCCCCGCTTTTGCGAGGATCCACATCATCGGGCACGACCTGGTGAACGCCGACTGAAACAGATTGAGCCCGACGAACGCGGTGAACGCGAAGAACCAGGGATTCACGAAATACCCGAGCGCGACCGAGGCCACGACGAACAGTCCGGCCACCATGCGCAATCCTTCGTTGACGGTCATTGCGATACTCCTTTCCTCAGGCCTGCCGCTCGATCGGCAGCAGGAAGAAACGGGTGATGGAATCCGCCCCGGCGTCGCGTCCCTGGACGAGAGCTTCGAACAGCGGTATCGCGCGTTCATCATCAACGACCGCAAACAACCTAACGAGCACACCGGGATGCACCCGGTCTCCGGTGTGGAGTCCGTCACCACGAGCACGAGTTTCACGAGACCCCCGTGAGCTCGTGCGGCCGTGCGGCGGGATCGTGCGAAGCCGGAGTCGAGTCCGACCGTTCCGCATTCGTTCCCGGGGTCGCATTGCCGCGCCGCACGAGGTAGTAGAGCACGGGCACGGCCACGCGCGAAAGCAGGGTCGCCGCGACCTCGCCGCCGATCAGCGCGACGGCGAGTCCCTGGAAGATCGGGTCGAAGAGGATCACGCTGCCGCCTACAATGACCGCCGCTGCGGTGAGCACCATGGGGCGGAATCGCACGGCGCCCGCGTCGATGACCGCCTCGCGCAGCCCCAGCCCCTGCGCGCGCCTCAGCTCGATAAAGTCCACGAGGATGATGGAATTGCGCACGGTGATCCCGGCACCGGCAATGAAACCGATCATCGAGGTGGCGGTGAAGAACGCGCCCATCAGGGCGTGCGCGGGAAGGATGCCGACCAGCGAGAGCGGAATCGGCAGCATGATCACGAGCGGCGTGGTGAACGACTTGAACCATCCGACGGTGAGCACGTAAATCAGTACCAGCACCACCGCAAACGCCGCACCCATGTCGCGGAACACCTCGTAGGTGATGTGCCACTCCCCGTCCCACTTGAGCGCGTAGTGCTCGTCCGACGCTGGGAGCGCCGTGCTCAGCTGGTGGAGAGGAACGCCGTCGGGCGTCGCGAGCTTCTGGATCTCGGGGCGCAGCCCGGCGATCGCGTACACCGGGCTTTCGGCACGGCCCGCGACGTCGCCCAGCACGTACACGACGCGGCGTAGGTTCTTGTGATGGATCTCAGGTGGCGCGGTGTCGCGGGCCACGCGCACCATTTCGGAAAGCGGTGTGCCGGCACCCGGGCCGAGCCGCAGCGCGGCCAGCGCCGAGAGGTCGGCGCGATCGGCGGGGGAGAGTCGCACGCCGATCGCCACCGGCTCGCTCTCGAGTGGCGCGCGAAGCACGCCCACGGCGCGCCCACCGTAAAGTCCCGCCGCCGTCGCCGCCGCCTCGTCGGCAGGGATGCCCGCCAGCGTCGCGCGGTCGCGGTCCACGGTGAAGCTCACACGTGGAGCGTTCTCGGTGAGCAGCAGATCCGTATCCACCACGCCGGGCGCGCTCCGGAAAACGTCCCACACCTGGCGTGCGAACGCGCGCTGGCCTTGAAGGTTCGGACCATACACTTCGGCCACCAGGGTAGAGAGTACCGGGGGCCCGGGCGGCACCTCCACCACCTTCACGCGCGCCCCAACGGCCGCTGCGATGCGCTCCAATTCCGGACGCACCGCCTTCGCGATCGCGTGACTCTGACGCTTTCGCTTCGCACCCTCGAGCAATATGGCGTGGATCGAGGCGAAACGCGGTTCGGTGCGGAAGTCGTAATGGCGCACCAGGCCGTTGAAAGTAATCGGCGCGCTGAGCCCGACGTAAACCACCTGCTGCTCGACCTCGGGCTGACGCGAGACGGCCGCACTCAAGCGCTGGGCGACGGCGAGCGTACGTTCGAGCGGCGTGCCGGGCGGCATGTCGAGCACGACCTCGAACTCGCTCTTGTTGTCGAACGGCAGCATCTTGACCGTGACGACCCGCAGACCGACCAAGCTCACGGCCCCCGCGAACAGCAGCACCATCGCGCTGAAGAACACCAACCGCGCCTTACGCTCCGACAGCAGCCGGCCCATCACGTAACGGTAGGTGCGGTCGAACCACGATTCGGGTGCCGCGCTCTCGGTCGCAGAGCCGTGCCGGCCGTCGGTGCGCAGCACGCGGCGCGCGGCCCACGGCGAGATTGCGAGCGCGATGCCGAGCGAGAACAGCATGGCGAACGAGGCGCCGACCGGGATCGGCTTCATGTATGGCCCCATCAAGCCGCCCACGAACGCCAGTGGCAGAATCGCGGCGATCACTGCGACGGTCGCTAGCACGGTGGGATTACCGACCTCGTCCACGGCCTCGACCACTCGCTGATCGATGCCGCGCGCATCTTTCATCTTGAAGTGCCGTGCGATGTTCTCGACCACGACAATCGCGTCGTCCACCAGGATGCCGATCGAAAAGATGAGCGCGAACAGCGTCACGCGATTCAGGGTGTAGCCGAGAAACTGGTAGAGGAACAGCGTCAGCGCGAGCGTGACCGGGATCGCGACCGCCACGACCACCGCCTCGCGACGGCCGAGTGCGAACGCGATGAGCGCGATCACCGAGAGCGTCGCGAGCAACAGGTGGAACATGAGGTCGTCCGACTTGTGCTTCGCAGTGGCGCCGTAGTCGCGCGTCACGTGCACCTCGACGTCACGCGAGAGCAGCGTGGGCTCGAGCTCCGCGACGCGCTTCGAGAGTGCGGCGACGAGACTCGTCGCATTCACGCCGGGACGCTTGGCCGCTTCGAGCGTAACAGCGGGTTGGAGGAATCCGTCCTCGCCGGAGCGGAACACGTAGTTCGTGGGTTCCCCGGGCCCGTCGATGATGCGCGCAATCTCAGAGAGCCGCACCGTGCGGCCGCCTTGCGCGGGCACGGCAAGGGCGCCGATCTCGTCGGCGCTCGAGAACGGCGAGTCGGCGCGCAGCTCGGCGAGTGCGCCGGACTGCAGTGCCACGCCCGCGGGCAACGAGAGGCCGGCGCCCTCCAACGTGCCGAGCAGCCGGTCGAGCGATACGCCGGTCTCGCTCATCCTCCCGGGATCGGGCTCGATGCGGATCGAGCGCGGCTCGCCGCCCAGAATCTGTACGCGCGACACGCCCTCGGTCTTGCGCAGCTCCGCAGCGAGCTCCGACGCGATGCGGCGCAGATCGCCCTGGTCGAGGTCGCCGCGGCGCGGAGCGGTGAGCGTCAGAGCGAGAACCGGGACGTCGTTGATCGAGCGTGGTGCGACTGACGCGATCACCGCGCTCCGGGGGAGGAGTGGACGCGCCTCGTCGAGGCGCGTCCGCACGCGCGTGAGCGCCTGGTCGGGATTCATCCCGACTTTGAAGCGTGCGATCAGCAGTGCGCCGTCCGCACGCGAGGTGGAGTAGAGATACTCAAGCCCCGGAATTTCCCACAGCCGGCGCTCAATCGGCGCGGTGAGCTGGCGTTCGACCTGCTCCACCGGCGAACCCGGCCACTCGAGCCGCACGTCCACCATCGGGACCTGAATCTGCGGCTCCTCCTCGCGCGGCAGTGTGGCAAGGGCGAGCAGCCCGAGCAGGACCGAGGCGACGATCATGATCGGCGTGAGCCGCGAGTGCAGGAAACTCTGGGCGATCCGCCCGGCGAACCCGACCGTCTGGACCTTGTGGGTCATGGACGCACTTTCACCGCTCTGCCATCGGCAAGCGATTCTGGCGCGAGGGCGAACTGTTCTCCCGGCTCGAGGCCCGCGAGGACTTCCACGCGCACTCCACGCTCGCGGCCGAGTTTGAGCCAGCGCAGGCGTGCGTGTCCTGCTTCGATCACGAAGACACCGGAGAGCGCCCCGCGCGCAACCAGACTCGACGCGGGTATGCTGCCATCTCCGGTCGAGTCGGCATGCGTGCCGAGCGCCAGGCGCGCATAGGCGCCGGGCTCGGCGTTGCCATCGAACATGAGGTGAACGGTGCGCGAGCGCGAACGCCAATCGGTCATGCCCTCGAGACGCGCGATGCGCGCGGGGCGCCACGGTCCGTCGCCGACCTGGACCGAGAGCACCGAGATGGCGAGGCGGGCCGCAGCGGCCTCGGGCACATCGGCCACAACTTCGAGCCCCGCGCTCGAGCGCAGGTCGGCGAGCGGCGCTCCGGGAGAGAGGTCGGCGCCGGGATCCGCGTGGATGCGAACCACGACGCCATCGAAGGGAGCGCGCACGGTGCTTCCGCTCGCGAGCGCGTCGTACGCGGCCCGTGCGGACTCGAGACGCGCTTCGGCGGAACGTCGCTCGGCGCCCGCCACTTCGTAATCGCGCTTCGAGACCACGCGTGCCGCAAACAGCGACTCCATACGCGCCTCCTGGCGGGCCGTCACCGCGAGCCCCAACTCGGCCGACGCCACGTCGGCGCGGGTCGCTGCCAGCGCGCGCCGCGTCTCGGGCGCATCAAACACCGCGATCGCATCGCCACGCCGAACCCGTGCGCCCTCGCGCGCACGTAACGCGGTGAGTCGTGCCCCGAGGCGGGCCGTGAGCGTGACTTCCGCGGCGGCCTTGACGCGTGCGGGCAGGACGACGTCGGCGCCCGGGGCACCGGCACCGAACGTCGCGACTGCGATTTCGACCGGCGCGAGGTCGGCGGCCTTGTGTGCGGGAGTGCCGCGTGCGCCGCAGCCGGAAAGGAGGATCGCGACTGTCAACACGAGGGGGGTGGTGTTTGCTAGGATGCGGGGAAGGGTCGAGGCCATACGGGGATCGGATCCAGTGGTTCTCATACCCGGTGAGAGTCGCATGTCGCAGAAAGGATTCTTCCCCTGATGAACACGTTCTCCGCCAGCGGTTTGCGACGGGCACGGGATGTGGGACGCGAGGTGAGCGACCGGGCGGAAGAGCGTCGCCTGCTCGCCGCTGCCCGCCTGGGAGACCGCCGCGCGCTGGATCTCGTGATCCGGCGCATCTCGGGATCGCTCTATCGTTTTGGCCGCGGGTTCTGCCGCGACCCGCACGATGCCGAGGACGTCATGCAGGAAGTACTCGTTGCGCTGGTTTCTTCGCTGCACCACTTCCGCGGCGACGCTTCGCTCTCGAGTTGGGCGTACATCGTCGCGCGCAACGCTTGCGCCCGGCGCCGGCGGAGGGGTGCGCGCCATCAGTCGCTGGAGCGTGGGAACAACGGGGCGGCACACGAGATTCGCGATCCGGGCGCGGGCCCCGAGCGTGCAGCCGAGCGTCGCGAACTGCGCGAGGCGCTGGAGCACGCGATCGCGACGCTTCCCGCGCCCCTGCGCGACGTGCTGGTGCTGCGCGATGTCGAGGGCCTGTCGGCGGCGCAGGCGGGGGAGCACCTCGGTCTCGGCGTGCACGCGGTCAAGTCGCGGCTCCATCGCGCGCGCGTTGCGCTGCGCGAGATGCTCGCGCCCCACGTCGCACCCGAGGCTCCGCGGAGCACGCCGGACTGCCCCGACGTCGCTCGACTCTTCAGCCGCTTCCTCGAAGGAGAGCTCGACGCTGGCGCCTGCGCTCGTCTCGAGGAGCACGTTTCGCGCTGCGCCGCATGCCGCACAACATGCTCGACGCTACGCACCGCCCTCGATGCGTGCGTTGCGTGGCCGAGCGCGCCGGTGCCGGCGCACGTGCGCCGCGCGGTGCGTGCGGCGTTGCTCGAGGTGGTTGCGAGTGGCGACGCACCGTAGCCGCACATCATTGCGAGGGGCGCATCGGCCTGGGATCGCACGATCCTTGAGATCGAACACGCGATCGCGGATCGAACGTTTGTAGAGGTCGTTGAGTTGGCGTTTCGTGAAACGTAATGCAATCGTTGTATCCGACAGCCCGACAGACAGCAGTCCAGCGTAAGAGTTCGGCTCGGGACTTGGCTGAGCTTCCGCGTTGCAGGCCAGAGCCAGATGCGAAAGCCCACCTTCGCGCGGAGAACAGGCCTACCGAGAACTCCTGCAGAATCGCAGTTCTGGTGTCGAGGCCCGTGAGGACGTGTCCCCTCGAATACGTTGGCGGCCTCAAACGGGACGGCGAGTCGGCTTGGGCACGCCGCGACGATCGCGAATTTCCAAGGGCATAGGCGATTCGCACACTGACCAATGCGTGGGCGTATACTTCCACCGGCATTGTGCGGGAGAATCGGCCCGATTTGGAGAGTGGGTGCTTCCAGCGGTTCGGTTGGTTGTGGTCAACGTGCAACACTAAGGAGGCGAAAGAAAATGGACAAGCAGTCGCTCATGCAGACATGGGACCACTTGCGCCAGGCCAACGGTGTCGGCCTGCGCCTGATCGAGATGATCCCCGAGGCCAAGCTCGACGCTACCGTGATCCCCGGCATGCGCACCCCCAAGGAGTTGGCAGTCCACATGTACGGCCAAGTGATCCGCGAGGTGGCCGAGGGCGCGCTGAACGGTGAGATCCGGAACGAAACGGAGAAGAACGAGAAGCAGATCGCGGCCGGTCTCAAGACGCGAGTGGAGCTACTGCGCTACTGCCGCGAGTGCTGGAGCGCCGCCGATCGGGCAATGAATGCCATGACCGACGAACGCCTGATGAACCAGACGAAGACTCCGTGGGGAATGGAGTTCCCGGCCTTTGTTGCCTACACGATCATGAATGACGAGTACTTCCACCACCGCGGCCAGATGTACGCCTACGCGCGTACCCTGGGCATCGAGCCGCCGCACATGTGGCACTTCGATCAGAACGCGGTCGAGTTCCAGCCGAAGGCGGCAGCGGCGTTGTAGTTTCGTCCTCCACGGTGGGGTCCGGGCGGTGCGCACGTGTTTCCGGATTCCGCCGACGTCCCGCAGGTTTCACTGAGCGGGTGGTGGGCCAAGCTGAGAGGCTCAAAGAGCCAGCCCTGTGTCGGAGTCGGCGAATCAGTCGGTGGCTGCCCAAAAGAGTGGAAGCGCGCAACTTGCCACCGTCGTCTCGTTCCCGTTTGTCTGAAGTTCCGAGCCCCTCTATGTCCAGTGGGTTGACGGTGTACAGGCCCGAGCCTCCTTCGTTCCTACAGACTCAGGGGCCTTCTTCCGGTTAAATTAGCAGCCCATGACCCTCGATTCGGGCACCCGCCTCGGCACCTACCAGATCACCGGTCCCCTCGGGGCCGGCGGCATGGGGGAGGTCTATCGCGCGAGGGATTTGCGCCTCGGCCGCGAGGTGGCGGTGAAAGTGCTGCCGGCGGATGTGGCGGCTTCTCCCGACAGGCTCGCCCGCTTCGAGCGCGAAGCGCGCACGGTGGCCGCCTTGAATCATCCCAACATCGTCGTCCTCCACTCCATGGAAGTGGAAGACGGGATTCATTTCCTCACGATGGAGCTGGTCGATGGCCAAAGTCTCGACCGGCACATCACAGCGGACGGCCTGCCGGTCGCACGTGTGATCGAGCTCGGCATCGCCCTGGCCGACGCGTTGGCCGCAGCGCATGAAAGAGGCGTCGTTCATCGGGACCTCAAGCCCGCCAACGTCATGTTGACCCGCGAGGGCGCGGTGAAGGTGCTCGACTTCGGTCTCGCCAAGCCGGCGCAGGCCGATGCGGACCCGGACCTGTCGCGAGCCGTCACCGTGGCTGCCCCGATCTCGGATTTCGGCCTGGTGGTGGGCACCGTGCCCTACATGGCGCCAGAACAGATCCGCGGGGAAGCGGTGGACGCGCGGAGCGACGTGTTCTCGCTCGGCATCATGCTCTACGAGCTTGTCGCGGGACGACGACCGTTCGCGGGTGGTACCTCCGCAGACATCAGCTCGGCAATTCTGCGCGACACACCCACGCCGCTCACACGCGTGCGCACGGACCTGCCGGGCGATCTCGAACGTATCGTGAGCCGATGTCTCGAGAAGAACACTCGCGAGCGGTTCCAGACCGCGCTGGACGTATTGAACGAGCTTCGCGGATTGCGGCGCGCCCTCGATCACAGCGAAGCCGCAACGGCAGGAATGCCCTCGTCCGACAAGGTCGCCTCGATCACGGTGCCCGCCGGGCAGGTGGCCGACGCCGACCGCGCGGAACCTTCATTGCCGGACATGCCACCGGACCGGGCCTCCATCGCCGTGCTGCCGTTCGACAACCTCAGCGGAGACGTCGAGGATGAGTACTTCGCCGACGGTATCGTCGAGGAAATCATCACCGGATTGTCGCGCATCAAATGGCTGTTCGTGATCTCGCGCAATTCGACTGTTGTCTACAAGGGGAAGCCGGTTGACGTGAAGGCTCTCGGCCGCGACCTGGGCGTGCGCTACGTGCTGCAAGGCAGCATTCGCCGATCCGGGAACCACGTGCGCTTGACCGGGCAGCTGATCAAGACTGAGACAGCCGCTCATGTCTGGGCGGATCGGTTCAACGGCACACTGGGCGATATCTTCACGCTGCAGGACGAGATGACGATGAGTGTGATCGGCGCTCTCGAGCCGACCTTGCGCAAGGCGGAAGTCGAGCGAGCTCGGCGCAAGCGGCCCAACAACCTTGATGCGTACGATCTGTTTCTTCGCGCGCTTCCACTCGCCACAACAGCCATGCCGGAAGACGCGGACAAGGCGCTCCATTTCCTGGAGAAGGCGATCCGATTGGAGCCCGAGTATGCCGCCGTGCACGGATTCATCGCCTGGTGTCATGAGCAGCGTTACTTGCGTGGCGGACTTCAGGCCGACACGCGGCACGCCGCGCTCGTCCACGCCCACGCGGCAATCGAGACCGGCAACGATGATGCCATGGCGCTGGCGATGGGAGGCTTCGTGGTCGGCGTCCTGGAACGGGATTACGAAACGGCGCTCGAGGCCATCGACCGTTCCCTGGCGCTCAGCCCCTCCTCGGCACTTGCGTTCGGCTTTAGTTCACTCATCCGCGCCTGGATGGGAGATGACTTGACCGCGATCGAGCACGCCAAAATGGGGATTCGCCTCAGTCCGTACGATCCACTGATCTATCTGCCGTATGTCGGTCTTGCCTATGCATACCTCTTCGCGGGCAATTTCGTGGATGCGGCAAGCGCTGCGAGCCGGGCCTCAGCGGCGAATCCCCGGTTCAGCCCGCCGCGCTACCTACACGCGGCGGCCCTGGTTCGTCTTGGGCGCCTCGATGAGGCAAAGGCGATGGCCGATATCGTGCTGGCACTGCAGCCCGGCTTCACGATCAGCGGGTTGGTTTCAGGCAACATCACGACACCCGAGCGCATGGGAATGGTGGCTGAAGCGCTCCACCAAGCAGGATTGCCAAAGTAGGCCCCGTGTGGCGGATCGGCATGTCCGCCACGTCGTGCTCCCGAAGCTCGCCGCGAGGTTCGGGGAATGATCGGCAGCACGAGCAGCCGGAGGCAGGGCTTGAATTTCAGCGGGCGCTGTCTCCCGCCCTCTCGGTCGATCCCTTGTTGGCTGCCCCGCGCGCAACTCGGGCACGCGTACATCCTGCGCCGTGTGCCGCGGTTCGGAGAAATCGTCCGCCGGATGGGTC
>JBKJOC010000244.1:0-4590 GCA_046595725.1 Candidatus Eiseniibacteriota bacterium | reverse complement strand
CGGGCTCCCCAGGTCGAAGACGGTCACGCAGTAGGGCCAGCCCGGAGACGGCTCGCGCGTCCCGACCATCACCTGGGGCGAGAACGCGGGGGCCTCCGCCTGCTGCAGGGGCGGCCGGATCGAACAGCAGGTGTCAGGCACCTGGACGCAGACTTCGCAGGGCGGATCCGCCCACGCCGAAGAGACGAGGACGGGGACGAGCAACAAGGCGAGCAGGAGGTGGCGGGCCATCCGGGAGCTCCATGTCGCGCGCGGTCGTCCTGCGCCGGCGGACCAGGGGGAAGCATCAAGGTCTCGAATCAAGTGTCGGAGGACAGTACACCACCCCACCCCTTTGCCGCCCGCGATTTCTGGTTGTCCGGGGCGCGCGGGAACGTGGCAGACTCTGGCTCGGCGGGAACCGTTGCGATCGCCTCGCCCACGCTCATGCACAGGAGGAGGTCCCGCTGGATGCCCATCGCAAGCAGGCCGGGATCGAATTCCTGAAAGGGGCCACGCTGATCGTCATCAGCCTCGCCGTCTTCGTGAGCTGCGAGGTCGTCAAGAAGGACCAGTCCCTGCAACCCAAACCCGAGAACACGGAGGAACGACCCGTGGTGGACACGATTCACGGTTTCAAGGTGGAGACGGCAACCGGCGAGGAACGCTCGCTCGCCGACTACAAGGGCAAGGCCCTGTTGATCGTCAACACCGCGTCCAAGTGCGGCCTCACGCCGCAGTACGCTGCGCTCGAGATGTTGCGCGAGAAGTACGCCGAGCGTGGCTTCGAGGTGCTGGCATTCCCGGCGAACGACTTCCTGTGGCAGGAGCCGGGCACGAACGAGGAGATCCAAAAGTTCTGCGATGTGAACTACGCCGTCACGTTTCCGGTCTTCGCCAAGCTGAGCGTCAAGGGTGGGGACATCGCGCCGCTCTACAGCTACCTGACGAAGGATTCGGGGTTCCCGGGCGACATCGAGTGGAACTTCGCGAAGTTCCTGGTCGCGCCCGACGGGAAGGTGGTTGCGCGCTTCAACGCGAAGGTCGACCCGCTCGCGCCCGAGATCGTCCAACAGATCGAGCAGACGCTGCCCCACTAGTTCTTCGGAGCGCGCAGCCCGCTGGGATGGGCGGCGAGCTCACCGGGCGGCGCGTCCGGCCCGGCTGCGCGTCTTCGTCGGCGCGACTGCCTTGCTGCGGGGCCGGCCGGGGCCCTGGATCGCCGCCTCCGCGGACTTCCATTCGGCGGCGGTGAGCTTGATCTCGACCGCCTTGAGGTTCTCCTCGAGCTGGGCGACTCGGGACGCGCCGATGATCGCACTCGAAACCGTGTCGTGCTTGAGCACCCACGCCAGCGCGAGCTGAGCGGGCGTGCCTCCGCCGTGCTTCTCGGCCCAGGCGGCGAAGCGCTCCGAAGCGGCGACGTTCGCCGGCGTCAGGGCCTGCTCGGACTCGAGGAAGTGCGCGAACTTCGAGGTCGCGCGGCTGCCCTCGGGTTTGCCCATGCCGGCATACTTGTTGGTCAGGACGCCCTGCGCCAGGGGTGAATACACGATCATGCCCACGCCCCACTTGCGGCACACGGCCTCGTGCGCCTCCTCGACGTGGCGGTCGAGCAGGTTCCACCGGGGCTGGCTCGAGATCATGACGTCCCACCCCCGCCTGGCCTGCAATTCGACCACCTTGCGGTCGAGGGGGGCCGAGCGGTCGAAGTTCGAGTAGCCGACATAGCGCACCTTGCCCGAGCGCACGAGGTCCTCGAACGCCCGCAGCGTCTCCTCGAGCGGCGTGTCCTTGTCGGGGGCGTGGAGTTGGTAGAGGTCGATGTAGTCGGTGCGCAGGCGGCGCAGGCTCTGGTCGAGCGCGTCGAAGATGTGCTTGCGCGAGAGACCCGCCCCCAGTGGCCCGTCCCAGACGCGGCCCATGCACTTGGTGGCGATCACGATCTGCTCGCGCGGCAGGCCGACCAGCGCCTCGCCGAGCACGCTCTCGGCCGCGCCACGGATGTAGACGTCGGCGGTATCGAACAGGTTGATGCCCAGTTCGAATCCCCGCCGCACGATCGCGACGGCGTCGGCGGTGTCGACCGAGCCGCCATACGTCGTCCAGGATCCGAGCGAGATCTCCGAGACCTTGAGACCGCTTCGGCCGAGCCTTCGGTAGTTCACGGGACCTCCGGGAAATTGCGACTAACGATAGGTGGCCTTGACCAGACCCCAGCTCGAGTTGTGCGCCGGGACCGGCTCCAGCCACACATCGGCAATCGAGGTTTCGAACGCCCCCTGGGCGAAGACCGGCAGCCCCAACGCCTCGCACACGGTTCGCATGACGGTGTAGTGGGACACCGAGACGTTCGAGACCACGCCCTGGCGGACATGGGGCCCGACGAACACGGTCAGGATGTGGTTTCCCGAGGCACTGTCGTCCTCGTCCCACGTCAGGATCAAGAGCCCATTCGGCCCGAGCGCATTGATCACCGCCGGCAGGTTCTGTGACAACCACGTGTCCCCACCCGCGACGTTGCAGCCGGGCGTCGAGGAATTGTGGGTGTTATGACAGTTGTTGGGGATGATGTAGACCAGGTTGGGCAACGAGTTCGCCGCCATGTCGGCAGCGAGGTCGCCGTAGGGCCGCTCGTTCTGGTGATTGAGGTTCGAGAAGTACGTCCACGGCTCGTGCTTGCGGGTGTAGAGCCCCGTCGAGGCGTCGCCGTCGTACGAGCAACCGGTCGCTCCTGCCGAGGGCAGGTTCTCGCTGTAGGCCCGCCAGGTCTTCCCCGCTGCCTCGCAGGCGTGCCCCATGTTCTCCGCCGAGAAAGGCGAACCCGGAACCGGGCAAGCGTTGGTCGTCACCCCAAGTGTCGACACCGAGAACAGGCCGAAATAGTTCGGCTGCGACGGATGCGCCACCGCGAACGAACGCGCGAACGTTGCACCCTGCGCCATCAACGTCTGGGTATAGGGCTGGGCGCGCGCGACATCGTAGCTCTTGTTTTCCATCACCACGATCACGACCCGGTCGTGCGCCGGCACGGCGCTGCGAGCGGGGGCCGCGGGAAGAAGCGAAAGCGTGAACAGGGCAAATCCGCCCGCGGCGAGTCGGCTGAGTGGGAGCACGGGATGTCCTTGAGTGGGCTGGAGGTTTGATCCGATCGCTTCGGAATGGACCGAGAATGCCACGCCCCCGCAACGCCGTCCAGTCTCGCGCTCGTGGGTCCACCGAGTCTGCGCTCCAGAACAAAAAAATCGCCGGTCGGGGCCAGGGCCTCGTCCGGCGATCAGGGGTCGGGCCCTCCATGCCCCTACCCTGCTTCAATTCCCTGCAGATCAGCCGCCCGGACCGAACTCACCGGTTAAGCAGAGCCTTCAATGAAATCGGGACTCTGCCCCACGCTCCGGATCGTTCGTTCCTGCGGCTGACCGTTGCATGCCCCCGGTCCGCCCTGGAGGCAGACCTTCCTTATTGCACGATCGAGGCCAAATCCTTGCGCGAGCACACGGGGTGTACAAGTTGCTATGGATTCATTACTTCGCAGTCGGATCGACTCTCGACGCAACGCGCTTCAGTTCGGGTCGCGATGTGTTTTGCAGAAACGACAGGGGAGGAGGCGAAAAGCGGAGCTAGATACGCGGGGGTGAGGCGTACTCGTTGAGGCGATTATAGAGCGTCTTGAGGCTGATGCCGAGCATCTCCGCAGCGCGCGTCTTGTCGCCGCTTACGGATTCGATGGTGGCGAGGATGAGCTTCTTCTCGACCTCGGCAACCGAGGACCCGATCGCGATCGGCTCCAGCATCTCCGGTTTACGCGGGCCTTCGAACGCGGTGCCGGCGGGCGCAGGACGGCCGAACTCGATCTCGCTCTCGCACAGGATGTACGCGCGATGGACCTCGTTCTTGAGCTCGCGCACGTTGCCCTTCCAGGGGTGGCTCTTGACGTGGGCCAAGGCCCCCGCGCTGAAGGTCTTGGCCTGGCCCATGCTGCGGTTCAACTCCTCGAGGAACGCCTCGGCAAGCACGATCCTGTCGTCGCCGCGATCGCGCAGGGCGGGCAGGTTGATCGGGAACACGCTCAAACGGTAGTAGAGGTCTTCGCGCAACCTGCCCTGGCGAACCGCCCCTTCGAGCGAGCGATTGGCCGCGGCGATCACGCGAATGTCGATCGGCAAGGCACCGTCTCCGCCGAGGCGGGTGATGGTGCGGGTTTCAAGGACGCGCAGGAGCCGAACCTGGAGTTCCGTCGGCATCTCGGTAACCTCGTCCAGGAACAGTGTGCCGCCCGAGGCGCGCTCGAAGTGCCCCTTGCGCAACTGGGTGGCGCCCGTAAAGCTTCCGCGCTCGTGTCCGAACAACTCGCTTTCGATCAGGCTGGCAGGCATGGCGCCGCAGTTGATCGCGACGAAGGGTCCATAGCGGCGCCGGCTGAGCGCATGGATGGTCTCGGCCACCAGTTCCTTGCCGGTCCCGCTCTCGCCCAGCACGCTGACCGTGACCTCCGTCGGAGCGACGCGGCGAATCAGTTCGAAGATGCGGCGCATGGGGCTCGAGCTGCCGATCATGCGGCCGAAATCGCCGCGTGACCCGGGCCCGGCATGGGGATCCCGCGCGCTCGAG
>JBKJOC010000117.1:0-7105 GCA_046595725.1 Candidatus Eiseniibacteriota bacterium | reverse complement strand
GGGCGCGGTGTCCTTGATCGAGCGCCACGAGACGAAGCTGCCGTCCGTGCCCGAGCTCGAGCCCAGGGAGCCGCCCAGCGCCTCGAGCTGCTCGGCGATCTGGAGCGCGTCGAGCTTCGCCGTGCCCTCATCGAGCATGGCGGCGGTGAAGCCCGCGAGGCCGGGCTTGCCGATCGGGTCGGAGGCGCTGCCCGAGCGCACGACCAGCTGGCCGGCGATGACCGGCAGCGCGTTCTGCTCCACCACGTAGACGGTCAGGCCGTTCTCGAGCTTGAAGGTCTTCGCGTTCGGCAGCGCCGCGGTCGACGCGGCAGCCGGCTTCGGCATCTCCTTGCGCCACGCCTCGACGGTGGCCATGGGCTGCGGGACCTTCTCGACCGCGGGCGGCGTCGGGGGAGCCGGCGGGATGATCTTCTCGCCCGGGTTCACCTGCACGACGGCGCGCTTGTTCTTCGCCAGCGCGGTGGCCGCGATCTGCTTGACGCCCTCGGCAGTGACTGCCGCGTAGCGCTCGAGGTCCTTGTTGAGGAAGCCGGGATCCTTGAGGTGATGGTTGTAGTAGTTCAGGCGATCCGCGACGCCCGCGGCGCCGCCGCTGCCGCCGCCGACGCCGCCCAGGTTCTCGAGGCTCTCGACAATGTCCGAGTAGATGCCGGTCTTCGCCGCGGCCAGCTCGGCCGCAGTCGGGCCGGTCTGCCCGAGGCGCTCGACCTCGGCCCACACCGCCTGTTCGACTTCGTCCGCCGTGTGTCCGGGCTTTGCGGTGGCGGTGATCTCGAACACCGAGCCGAGCGTCAAGGTCTGCTGCAGCGCGTTGACCGACTGGGCGATCTTTTTATCGTAGACCAGCGACTTGTAGAGGCGGCTTGCCTTGCCGCCGCCCAGGATGCGCGCGGCCAGCGTCGCTTCGGCGTCGCCCGCCTTGAAGACCTGGGGCGTGATCCATGCCATGAAGACGCGCGGCAGCTCGACCTTGTCGGTCATCACCGTGCGGCGCTCGGCCGTCAGGGCCGGCGTGGTGGCCGTGATCGGCGGCACGACGCCGCCTTTGGGCAGCGTGCCGAAGTACTTCTCGACCAGTGCCTTGGTCTTCGAAATGTCGATGTCGCCGACGATCGCGAGCGAGGCGTTGTTCGGGACGTAGTAGAGCTTGAAGAAGTTCCGCACGTCGGCGAGCTTGGCGTTCTGGATGTCCTCGTGCGAGCCGATGACCGACGCGTAGTAGGGGTGGCCCTTCGGGAAGAGCTGGTGGTAGAGCTCCTCCTCACCGAGTCCGTAGGGAGCGTTCTCGACGCTCTGGCGGCGCTCGTTGCGCACGACGTCCTGCTGGTTCGACAGGTTCGTCTGGTCGAGCTTGTCGAGCAGGAAGCCCATGCGGTCCGCCTCCAGCCAGAGTGCGAGCTCGAGCTGGTTCGAGGGCAGGTCTTCCATGTAGTTCGTGCGGTCGAAGTCGGTCGTGCCGTTGATGTTCGAGGCGCCGGCGGCTTCGAGCAGCTTGAACTGGGCGTCGTCGGCGACGTGGCCCGAGCCCTGGAACATCATGTGCTCGAACAGGTGGGCAAAGCCTGTCAGGCCAGGGGTCTCGTTCGCGGGTCCGACGTGGTACCACACGTTGACCGCGACCATCGGGACGCGGGTGTCCTTGCGCAGGATGACGTCGAGTCCGTTCGGCAGCGTGTACTTCTCGTAATCGAGCTGGATCATGGGGGGCTTGGTGGCCTTCGGCGTCGCGGCGTCACCGGCCGCGACCACAGTGACGAGCGCGACCGACGCGGCGGCCGCGAGAACGCCCAGCCGACGCGTCCCTCGCGCGGCCTGCGCCCAAAGCTCTAGATGCTGCCTCATGGAGACTCTCCCTGGGGGAAAAGGAATCGGACGTCCGGAAACACGCGCAACTCTAAGCGGTGACAGGCGCAAGGTCAGGTCATATCGTGGTCAAGGGCGATTCCTTGTGAGACCATTCACGAGTCGGCACCGGCACCCCAATGGAGCCATGGGCGAGACCGCTAAGTCGAGCGGACGCAACACATTCCATTGACATTCGGGAACCGCCTCCGGACTTGACGCAGGAGCGGCCCCCTGCGTAGAGTGCGTGGGTAACCTACCGCACCGGTGGGGAATCAGCGCAAGCCACGACCCCACGCCGAATCGCGCCCTTTCGGAGACCCGATGCCCGAGACCGAACCCCTGCAGAAAGCGAACCTCGGAAAGGAACTCGAGGTCAGGGCCCTGCTCGAGGAGATCCGCCCCGCGATCCAGATGGACGGCGGCGACGTCGAATTCGTCAGCCTCGACGCCGAGGGCCGGGTCATGGTCCGCCTGCTCGGCGCCTGCACGGGCTGCCACATGTCGCAACTCACGCTCAAGCAGGGGATCGAGAACCTCATGGTCTCGCGGATCGACGGCGTGATCTCGGTCGACGCCGAGGGGCTCGTCGAGTGACGCCCGCGACCTCCGCCGGGGTGCTCGACGCCCTGCGCGTCGTGCAGGACCCGGACTTGAAGCAGGACCTGGTCGCGCTCGGCATGATCGAGGACGTCAAGATCGAAGGCGGCAGGGTCGCATTCACGGTTGCCCTGACGACGCCCGCATGCCCCGTCAAGGAGGACTTGAAGCGCCAGTGCGAGGAAGCGGTGCGCGCCTTGCCGGGCGTGAGCGAGGTGACGGTGACCATGACCTCGCGCGTGCGCGGCCGCGCGGCGGGTATTGGCGGCAAGCTGGCGATCCCGGGCGTGGCGCACGTGGTGGCCGTGGCCTCGGGCAAGGGCGGCGTGGGCAAGTCGACGGTCGCGGTCAACCTCGCCGTGGCGCTGGCCCAGGAGGGCGCGCGCGTCGGGCTGATCGACGCCGACGTCTACGGCCCCAACGTCCCGCTCATGATGGGCGTGCGCGAGCAACCCTTCCAGAAGGACGGCAAGATCCTGCCGCTCCACGCCCATGGCGTGAAGCTGATGTCGATGGGCTTCCTGGTCGATCCCGAAACCCCGGTGATCTGGCGCGGCCCCATGCTTCATGGCGTGATGCAGAACTTCACGCGCGACGTGGACTGGGGCGAGCTCGACTACCTGGTGATCGACCTGCCGCCGGGCACCGGCGACGTCCAGCTCTCGCTCGCGCAGCAGGTGCCGATCGCCGGCGCGGTCATCGTTGCGACGCCGCAGCAGGTCGCACTCGACGACGCGCAGAAGGCGATCGCAATGTTCCAGAAGCTCGAGGTGCCGATCCTCGGCATGGTCGAGAACATGTCCTACTTCGTCTGTCCTTCGTGCGATGCGCGGCACGAGATCTTCGCCCACGGCGGCGCCGAGCAGAAAGCCGCCGCGATGGGCCTGCCGTTCCTGGGAGCGATCCCGATCCACCCATCCGTGCGCCAGGCCGGCGATGCCGGGACTCCGGTCCTCGTGACCGCCCCCGGTTCCGCCGAGGCCTCTGTGTTTCGTTCGATCGCGCGGCAGGTCGCCGCGCGGCTTTCCATCCAGGCCGCGGACGGGGCCCCCGTCCCGGCCGGTACGTGAGGTCCCAACCTTGAGCGAGTCCGAGGTCAATCCGCCCGCCAACCGGGTGTTCGGCGATTCGATCGAAGTCCGTACCGAGGGCCTGGGTCCCGCGGGCAAGGATGGAGTGCGCACGGCGCCGCGCGACGCCACGCGGCCGGTCCTTATCGGCAAGGTCCAGGTCGGCGGGGGCGCGCCGGTGGCGGTCCAGTCGATGACCACCACGATGACGTGGGACGTGTCGGCGACGATGGAACAGATCCGCCGCCTCGACGAGGCCGGTTGCGAAATCGTGCGCGTCGCGGTGCCGGATGAGAAGTCGGCGGACGCGCTGCCCGAGATCGTTCGGCTCTCGCCGCTGCCGGTGGTCGCCGACATCCATTTCACCTGGAAGCTCGGCCTCAAGGCGATCGCCGCGGGCGTCCACAAGGTGCGGATCAACCCGGGCAACATCGGCGGCGAGTCGCGCGTCAAGGAGATCGTCGCGGCGGCGAAGGACCGCGGCATCCCGATCCGGGTCGGCGCCAACGCGGGCTCGCTGCCCAAGGAGATCATCGCGAAGTACGGCGTGCACGATCCGCTGGGCATCGTCGAGGCGGCACTGATTCCGATCGGGATCCTCGAGAAGGCGGGTTTCGAGGACATCGTGGTCTCGATGAAGGCCTCGGACGTGGGGCTCGCGGTCGCGAGCTACCGCCTGGCCTCGAAGCGGATCCCCTACCCGCTCCACATCGGCATCACCGAGGCGGGCTCGCCCAAGCGCGGCTCGATCAAGTCGGCGGTCGGCCTGGGCATGTTGCTGGAGGCAGGCATCGGCGACACCATGCGCGTCTCGCTGACGGCGGACCCGGTCGAGGAGATCGAGGCCGCGTTCATGATCCTCTCGGCGGTGGGGCTAAGGCAGCGTGGACCGGAGGTCATCTCCTGCCCGTCGTGCGGACGCTGCGACATCGACCTGATCGAACTCGCGACGTCGGTCGAGAACCGCGTGCGCGCGCTCGGCACGAAGATTCCGCTCAAGGTGGCGGTCATGGGCTGTGAGGTCAACGGACCGGGCGAGGCGCGGGATGCCGACGTCGGCATCGCCGGCGGCTTGCATGAGGGCCTGATCTTCAAGCACGGGCAGATCCTGCGCAAGGTGAAGGAGAACGTCGTGGTCGACGAACTGATGAAGGAAGTCGAGCTCGTGCTGCGCGAGAAAGAGGCGGAGGCCGGCGCGAAGGCGCCGGAGCAACAGTGAAGATCTCGAGCCGCGGGCAGTATGGGTTGCGCGCCCTGACCGTGCTGGCGAAGCGCCACGGCCGGGGACCGACGCAGGTGCGCGAGATCGCGCGCGCGGAGACCCTGTCGGCGAAATATCTCGAGCAGCTGCTCGGTCGCCTGCGCGCGGGGGGGCTCGTGATCAGCGTGCGCGGCGCGCGCGGCGGCTACCAGCTCGCCCGCGAACCGCGGGCGATTTCCGTGCGCGAGGTCCTGGTCGTGCTCGAGGGCTCGCTCGCGCCGGTCGGCTGCGTCGAGCCGGGCAGCGGCGACTGCCGCGAAGAATCGGCCTGCACCGCGCACGCGGTGTGGGCGGGACTGCATGAAACCGTGTTGACGTACCTGGACTCCTACACGCTCGCGGACCTGGTGGAGCGCACCTCGGAAATCGTGGAGACGGCCTCCCCTGAGGCCCTCGACGCGGTCCCCGAAGACGCGCTCGCCCCCGCGGGTGCGCGAGGTTGACATGACCGAGAACAAGGCGACATTTCGTCTCAAGGTGGGCCTGGCGGAGATGCTCAAGGGCGGCGTGATCATGGACGTGACGAACGTCGATCAGGCGAAGATCGCCGAGGAGGCCGGCGCGGTAGCGGTGATGGCGCTCGAGCGCATCCCCTCGGAGATCCGCGCTGACGGCGGCGTCGCGCGCATGTCCCACCCGGCGATGATCGAGGAGATCCAGAAAGCGGTCTCGATCCCGGTCATGGCCAAGTGCCGGATCGGGCACTTCGCCGAGGCCCAGGTGCTGGAGGCGCTGGGGGTCGACTTCATCGACGAGTCCGAGGTGTTGACGCCCGCGGACGAGGAGCACCACGTCGACAAGCACGGCTTCAAGGTGCCGTTCGTCTGCGGCTGCCGCGACCTGGGCGAGGCGCTGCGGCGGATCGCCGAGGGCGCGGCGATGATCCGCACCAAGGGCGAGGCCGGCACCGGCGACGTGGTCGAGGCGGTGCGCCACATGCGCGCCGTCCAGCGCGAGATCCGCGCCCTCACGACCATGAAGCCCGAGGAACTGTTCGCCGAGGCCAAGCGCCTGCAGGCTCCCTACGAGCTGGTGGTCGAGATCGCGCAGACGGGCAAGTTGCCGGTGCCGAACTTCGCGGCGGGCGGCGTGGCCACGCCAGCCGACGCCGCGCTCATGATGCAGCTGGGCGCGGAGACCGTGTTCGTCGGCTCGGGGATCTACAAGGTCGACGACCCGCGCGAGGGCTCGACCGATCCCGGCGAGCAGGAGGCGGCGCACGCCAAGACCTTGATGGACGCGCTCCGCCGCTCGGGTGCCGACCTGTTGAAGACCCAGTCCGAACGCTCGGCCGCGCAGGTCGAGCTCGCGCGCTGCACCCAGTTGATCCACCGCTGGAAGCTGAGCGTGTCGAAGACGCGCGCGCAGGCGATCGTGCGCGCGGTCGCAAACTTCAAAGATCCCAGGATCGTGCTCGAGGCCAGCCGCGCGACCGACACCGGCATGCGCGGAATCGCCGCCGCCGGGCTGCCGACCGGCGCGCAGCTCGCGCCGCGCGGATGGTGATGCGCCCGCATCCGATGGTTGGCGTCTTCGCGCTCCAGGGCGACTTCGCGCGCCATGTCGCGGCCTGGCGGAGCGCGGGCGCGGAGGCGCGCGAGGTGCGCACGCGAGCCGACTTCGACGGTCTCGACGCCCTGTCGCTTCCGGGTGGAGAGTCGACCGCAATGCTGCGTCTGCTCGGCGTCACGGGGCTGAGGGATGCGCTCGAGGTGGCCGTGCGCGCGCTGCCGGTGTTCGCGACCTGCGCGGGGGCGATCCTGCTGGGCGATGGCGGCGAGCACCTGCCCGCGCCGCCGCTTGCCGTGATGGACCTCGGCGTGTCGCGCAATGCGTACGGCCGGCAGGTTGATTCCTTCGAGGCCGACCTCTCATGTCCCGTGCTGGGTGAAGGCGCCGTCGTGCGCGGGGTTTTCATCCGCGCACCGCGCTTCACGCGAGTCGGCCCCGCCCTCACGATCGTGGCGACCCGGGACGGCGAGCCGGTGGGGGTGCGCCAGGACCGCCTGGTCGCGCTGGCGTTTCATCCCGAGCTGACGGACGACGTCCGGCTGTTCTCCTGGTTTCTTGCCGACGTGGTGGCGACCGCGCCCAGCGCGGCGACGAGCGCCGCCGGGAGCGCGCGATGAGCGACGCGACCTGGGAAGCATTCGACGCGCTGGTGCGCGAGAAGCAGCACTTCGTGCTCTCGACCCACGTCAACCCGGACGGTGACGGTCTGGGCTCGGAGGTCGCCCTCGCGCTCCACCTCAAGGCGATCGGCAAGGACGTCGTGGTGTTCAACGACGGACGCCCGCCGCACAACTTCGAGTACCTCGACCGGTTGTTC
>JBKJOC010000170.1:0-7341 GCA_046595725.1 Candidatus Eiseniibacteriota bacterium | reverse complement strand
CAAGGACGACCCGCAGGTCAGGCGCGAGGAGATCCGGATGTTCTCCGCGCGCAGCAAGCAGGAGATCACCGAGCAGTACACGACGCGGTAGCGCCCCGTTGAAAGCCTACCCGCCCGACGTTGCCCGCCGCGCGCTGCTGCTGTGGGCGGGCGGGGAGGCCGCCGCGCGCACCCTCGAGCGGGTCGCGACCTCGGGCAACGACGTCTGGCGCTTCGATCATGACGGCGCGCCGTTCATCCTGCGCCTGACGCACGACGCCTGGCGAAGCGCCGAAGCCAACCGCGCCGAGTGCGCGTTCCTCGAGCACGCGACGCGCGCCGGCGCGCGCGTCAACCGGCCGATTCCCGCCCGCTCGGGCGCGCTCGTCGGGACCATCGACGATGCCTCGGCCAGCGTGCTCACGTGGGCCCCGGGCGAGCTCATGACGCGCGACCACCCGCGCTGGAACGAGACGTTTTTCCGCGAGTGGGGACGCGCGCTCGCCGACCTCCATGACGCCGCGAGCTCCTACGAGGGTCCGCCGCGCTGGCACTGGCGCGACGAGCCGCTCTTAAGGGACTCGGACCGCCTTCTCCCCGTTGCCGACACCGCGATCCGCGCGCACCGGGACGAACTCTACTCCCGCCTCGAGGGCGTCCCCGCGACGCGCGCAACCTTCGGCATGATCCACGCCGACTTCGGCCCCCAGAACTTCCGCTACGGCAAGGACGGGCGCATCACGAGCTTCGACTTCGGGAACCTCTGCCGCCATTGGTTCGTCCACGATCTCGTGATCGCGCTCTCAACGCTCGGGCGCGATCCCGCGCGCGACCACCTGCGCACATGGATGCTCGCGGGCTATCAGGCGGTGCGGCCGCTCGATCCCGTCTCCTGGGCGGAGCGGGACACGTTGCAGAGGCTACGCGTCCTCCATGTCTACCTGTCGCGCCTGGCGTGGTTCGGCGCGGCGCCGACGGCCGAGCAGCGCGCCACGATCGCCCAGTTGCGGGCCCGGGTGCTCGATCGGGTGTCGTGGCCGTGAGGGACTTCGAGTTGGCGGTTCCCCACGGCCGGCTCGTGGGGCGGGAATGGGGCGAGGGCCCGGCGGCCTTGTTCCTGCATGGCCTCGGCGTCGACCACTCGATCTGGGTCGCCGCCGCTTCAGAACTGCTGCCGGCGTATCGCGTCGTGCTGTTCGACCAGCGGGGACACGGCGCCTCGCCGTGGAGTCAGGGACCCTACACGCGGCACGAGGACGTGTTGCGGGTGCTCGATCACCTCGAGGTGGACGCGGCGCACGTGGTCGGGCAATCGATGGGCGGCGAGGTCGCGCTCGACACGGCAATCTCCCAGCCCGCGCGGGTGCGCTCGCTCACGCTGGTCGATTCCTCGCTCGGCGGTCACGCCTGGTCCGAGCCCTGGCGCGCGTCGATGCGGGAGTTGAGGGAGACGGGCGCGGCGCTCGGTCCACGCGCGGCCGCTCTCGCGTGGGCGAGGCATCCGCTGTTCGAGTCCTCGGGGGACCACGCTTTGCTCGAGCGCGACTCCGGGCGCAGGTGGGTGGAGCGCGACCCGGTGCTCCCGCTGACGCCGCCGGCGTCCGCGCGGCTGGGCGAGGTGGGGTGCCCTGCGCTCGTGCTGGTGGGGGAGCATGACCTTCCGGACTTCAAGGAGATCGCGCGTGTGCTCGGCGGCGGGCTGGGAGACGTGCGCTTCGAAGTGTTGCCGGAACGCGGGCACCTGCCGATGCTGGAGGCCCCGCAGGCGACGGGCCGGCGGGTGCGCCGGTTCCTCGACGGACCGGGCTGATCTTCGAGCGTCCGCAATCCTGCATGTTTCAAAACATGCAAGTTTTCACCCAAAGGCTGCAATGAGGCTCATGATGATGAATGCCGCCCGATTGGTTGCCGTGCTGCTCTCCTTCGCGCTCGCCTCGTGCGCGAAGGAGAGCGTCCCGAAGCGCGCCCTGACCGAGCGTGAGCGCGACTCGACGCTCGGCAAGTCCCAGATTCCGGGAGGGGCGGCGGTCACCCGCGCGCTCGAGGTCTCGGACTCGTCCACGGCCCGCGCGCAGCGGATGGACGGTTCCGGCACCGGACAGTGAATTGACACGCCGGGGGGGTGGCGCGGGCCGCGGCGGGGGAGTAGCCTTCGGGTCGATCCCCATCCTTCGATCCACCCCACCCTCCGTCGTGGAGATTCCATAATGTCCGAAAAGACGACGACGTACGCGGCCGGCACGTTCTGCTGGCCCGAGCTCTCGAGCAAGGATCAGGGCGCCGCCGAGAAGTTCTACACCGCGCTCTTCGGCTGGACGATCAAGGAAACGCCGATGGGCCCGGACGCCCACTACACGATCTTCCTCAAGGACGACCAGGACGTCGCGGCCCTCACGCAGATGGACAAGGCGCAGGAGTCGATGGGCATCCCGTCGAACTGGCTCTCGTATGTCTCGACGACGAACGTCGACGTCAGCGTCGAGAAGGCAAAGTCGCTCGGTGGCACGCTGATCGCCGGTCCGTTCGACGTCATGGAGCACGGCCGCATGGCGGTGCTCAACGACCCGACCGGGGCGACGTTCGCGCTCTGGCAGGCGAAGGCCCATGCCGGCGCGACGCGCATGGACCAGCCCTATTCGCTGGTGTGGACCGAGCTCATGACGCCCGATCCGAAGCAGTCGACGCCGTTCTACACCGGCCTGTTCGGCTGGGACACGGAGACGATGCCGATGGGCACGTTCGACTACACTCTGTGGAAGCGCGGCAAGGACTCGGCCGGGGGCATGATGCAGATTACGCCCGAGATGGGGAAGATGCCTGCCCACTGGATGCCCTACTTCGGCGTGACCGACGCCGACGCCACGACGAAGAAGGCGAAGGACTTGGGCGGCCAGGCGATGGCCGAGCCCCGGGACATCCCGAACGTGGGCCGCTTCGCGATCTTGACTGACCCGACCGGAGCCCACTTCTCGATCCTCCAGCCCGACCCCAACATGACCAAGTAGCTTGGTCACGGTGATCTGAGGACAAGTCGGCGGCGCCCCGCGGTCACCCCCGACAAGTGGCTGTTCACGATGAGCGTCTGGCTTGCGGCGGCAATGCTTCTAGCGCGGCCAGGCGATTACGCTGAATCAAACGGGCTAATCTCCGCGACGTGAAGCGGCGATGGGCTGGTATCCGCGACTCACCCAACGCTCACCACCGGTCCCCGGAGCCTCCCTCATGACGACTCAGCCTTTGTCCCGCCCATCATTCACTGCCCCCGACGCCGGCACTTGGAAGCAGGATGGCGCTCACAGCCCGCGGCCGCTGACCCGGTGGAAGTTCGAGACCTTCAAGGGCCCGTTCGTTCGAGGTTTCAAAGAGGGGACGGCGCGTTACGGGCTGCTGTTCGACCACCTGGAGCCGGCCGTGGTGAACGACTTCCTCTACTACCGCGACCGGCTCGTCGATCCGTCCGATGCCGATGAAGTGGGGCGTCGCTTCGAAGCCGCGAAGAAAGCGTTCGAGCGCAAGCTCTGGCGCGAGGACCTCGAGCGCTGGGATCGCGACGTCAAGCCGGATTCCATTCGCCGCAACCGCGCCCTCGAGGCGGTGCCGATTCGCGACCTCGACACCGAGGCGTTCATCCGTCACCTGGATGCAGTGCGCGACAACGCGGCGGAGATGGTCTATCGCCATCACATCTTCACCATCGGGTCGGTGATCCCGACCGGCAACTACCTGGCGCACGTGGCGGAGTGGACCGGACTCGGCGCGGGGGACGTGCTGGCTCCCTTGAAGGGCAGCTCGCACGTCTCGCTCGGCGCTCACGACGAACTGCTGGAGGTCGGCGCGCGGCTGCGGGAGTCGGGGGTCGAGCCCTCGAGCTTCCAGGGGCAGAGCGCCGCGGTCGCGCTCGCCGCCCTCAAGAATCGCCCCGACGCCCTGGGCGCCGCGGTGCGCGCGTACTTCGACGCCATCGGGATGCGCCTTGCGGGCGGCTACGACGTGTGCGACCCATGCGCAATCGAGCTTCCCGAGATGATGCTCGGCACGATCTGGGCCTCCCGCGAGGAAACCGCGCGCCCCGGTGGAAATGCCCCGGCCGCGAAGGTCCGTGACGCGGTGCCCGCGGCGCATCGGGCGGCGTTCGACGAGCTGCTCGAGGAAGCCCGGATCATCAACCGGCTGCGTGACGAACGCGGAATCTTCAACGACTCCTGGGGCAGCGGCATCGCCCGACAGGCTTTGCTCGAGGCCGGGCGGCGCCTGGTCGACGACGGTCAGCTTGACAACGCCGAGCTGGCGATCGACGCCACCCACGCGGAGCTGGTCGCGGCGTTGCGCGGGACCACTCGAGCGCCGGCCGCAACGTGGCGCGAGCGCGCCGAGTGGCGCCGCCATGCGCCGCTCTCCGAGGTGCCGCCATTTCTCGGGCCGGCGCCCACGCCGCCGCCGCCGCCCCAGGGTCTGCCTCCGCACGCGCTCGCCGCGATGCGCGCGTTTGGAACGGTGCTGGGCGAGCTGTTCGTGCCGGCGAAGGAGTCGCAGGGCTCGACGATCATCGGCAAGCCGGTCAGCCCGGGTGTCTACACGGGGCGGGCCCGCCTGATCATCGAAGTCAGCGACATGAACCGGTTGACGCAGGGCGACGTGCTCGTCACCTCGTGCACGTCTCCCGCGTTCAACGTCGTGCTGCCGCTGCTCGGCGCCATCGTCACGGACAAGGGCGGCCAGCTCTCGCACGCGGCGATCGTGGCGCGCGAATACGGCATCCCCGCAGTGGTCGGCACGCTGCGGGCCACCGCGACGATCCCGGACGGGGCGCGCGTCGAGGTGGACGGCACCCAGGGACACGTTCGCCTGTTGTGATCCGTCCCGTCGCGTTGTCCGAGGCGGGCGAAGAGAGCCGGTTCGGTGGCAAGGCGGTGAGCCTCGGGCGATCGCTTCGGGACGGGCTGCCGGTTCCGGACGGATTGGCGCTCGACGTCGACACCGTTGACGAGATCGCAACCATCGGCGCCAAAGCCACCGAGTCGTGCGAGGGGATGCTCGTGGCGCTCGGTGGCCGCGTCGCCGTGCGCTCCTCGGCGATCGGCGAGGACGCGAAGGACGCGAGCTTCGCCGGCCAGCACACCACCGTCCTGAATGCCTCATCGGCGGAAGCGTTGCTCCACGCCATCGTCGAGGTGCGCCAGTCGGCGCACACCGCCTCCGCGCTGGCGTATCGCGCCCGGATGAACATCGCCGGCCCGCCTCGGATCGCGGTAGTGGTCCAACGCCTGGTCGACGCCGATTGCGCCGGCGTCCTGTTCACGCGCAATCCGACGACGGGTGCACGCGAGCGGGTGATCGAGGCCGCGTGGGGGCTGGGGGAGATCGTGGTGTCCGGCGCGGTCGTCCCCGATTCCTACCGGCTCGACCCCGAGGGCCGGATCCTCGAGCGGACCATCGGCGTGAAGGACGTGGCGCTGCGGCTGCACGCGGGCGGTGGCACCACCGAGGTGGCCCTCGACGACGCGCGCGCGCACGAAGCGGTGCTGACGGATTCTGCACTCGCCGCGCTGCATCAGCTTGCGCTCAGGTGTGAAGCGGTGTTCGGCGCGGATCTCGACATCGAGTGGGCGTTCGAAGGGGATCGGTTGTACCTGCTCCAGTGCCGCGCGATCACCCGGTGACGGGCGTGAACCCTCGCGGCGGGATGCTGCTCACCGGGATGTTCCTCGCCGCGGCGCTGTCGCCGCTCGGCTCGACCATGATCGCGGTGGCGCTGCCCTCGATCAGCACGGAGCTTGGAGTCCCGGGCGGAGCGCTGACCCAGTGGCTGGTCGCGAGCTACCTCGTTGCGGGAATCGTGGCGATGAGCCCGTGCGGCAAGCTCGGGGATATCATCGGCCACCGTCGCGGACTCTCGATCGGGATGGCGATCTACGCCGCCGGGTCCGCGCTGGGGTTCCTCGTCGCCACGTTGCCGAGCCTGGCGCTGGCGCGGATCGCCATGGCGGTCGGCGGCGCGATGGTCGTGCCCGCCACCATGGCCATGCTGCGGAACACCGTGCCGGAGGAGCGTCGGCCGCGGGCGTTCGGCACGTTTGGCGCCGTCATGGGCACCGCCGCGGCAATCGGTCCGCTGCTCGGCGGGGAGCTGACCGCGCTGTTCGGCTGGCGCGCCGTGTTCGCGGCGAACCTGCCGGTGATCCTCGTCGCGTTCGCGTTGATCCACCTCGCGGGGCCCGCCGCGACGCCCGCTCCGGTCGTGCGACCGCCTCGATTCGATTTCGAGGGCACGGTGCTGCTGGGCGCCGCCCTCGTCGCGCTCGTCGCGGCGAGCCGCATCCACGGCGCCGGCATGCCATGGCTCGCGCTCGCCGGGGTCGTGCTCCTCGCGGGCTTCATCGCCTGGGAGTGGCGCGCCGTCGCTCCGGTGATGGAGCTCCGGATGTTCGCGCGGCGGGCGTTTGCCGCCGGCAATGCCGTGGTCGGGCTCCAGAACCTCGCCATGTACGCGCTGCTGTTCCAGCTGCCGATCTTCTTCGAACAGGCTCGCGGCATCCACTCCGGGAGCACCGGTCGGGTCCTGATCGGCATGATGGTCGCGATGGTGGTGTTCGCCCCCGTGGGCGGCCGCCTCGCCGAACGCTTCGGCGCGCGGCCCATCGCGTTCCTCGGCTGCCTCGTCTCGCTGGGGGGTCTCTTCGCGATCGCGGATTTCTCGAAGCTCACGGCGCCGGGGGACGCGCTGCCCGGGCTCATCCTGATCGGAGCCGGGCTCGGTCTCGCCACCTCGCCCTCCCAGTCGGCGGCCATGAGCGCCGTCGACCGGAGCGAAGCCGGGATGGCGGGCGGAGCGCTTTCGACCTCGAGGTACCTGGGCGGCATCCTCGGCATCACCGTGCTCGGCGCGCTGCTGGCATCGAACGGCGGCGTGGTGTCGCATCGCCGCGCGGCCCTGTGCTACGTGACGGCGTTGGCGCTCGCGGCGGTCACGGCGCTGATGCTGCCGGGGAAGATTCGGCTCGAAGGCGGGAAAACGGTGCCGGTTGGTGTGGACTAGGTGTGGAATCTCAAGACGTTGTTCACTGAAACCGGGGATGTCCACCGGGGACTTTCTGTTGGAGATTTGGGGTGCGAACCAACCAAATCCGCAGAGAGGAGCCCCGGATGGACCTGCATAGTGGAGCACGAACGTGCCCTCGTAGTCGAGCCCTGCTGGTTCGGCGCATCACGGTCGAGAGCTACGAGTTGGAGCCGGCCGCGGAGGCTGCGGGCATCAGTGTTCGGACGGCCTACAAGTGGCTCAAGCGATACAGCGAAGAGGGCGAGGCTGGCCTGAGCGACCGCAGCTCACGCCCGCGGCGCATGCCGAAGGCCACCGAGCCA
>JBKJOC010000004.1:0-2701 GCA_046595725.1 Candidatus Eiseniibacteriota bacterium | reverse complement strand
TCGCTGATCAACACCATCAACAGCATCATGGGAGTCGACCTCGACACGCTGGAAGTGGCGCCGAACGTGGACGGCAAGTCGTCGCACGGCGGCTACTGCGGACCGGCCGTCAAGCCGATCGCGCTTCACATGCTCTCGCAGCTGGCGATGGATCCCGAGATCAACGTGCCGATCTCGGGCATCGGCGGCATCGCCACCTGGCAGGACTCTGTCGAGTTCATCGCGCTCGGCGCGAGCTCCACCCAGGTGTGCACCGCCGCCATGCACTACGGCTTCCGGATGGTCGAGGACCTGGTCGACGGGCTGACGCAGTACCTCGCCGACCGGGGTCACACCCGCCTCTCCGACATCCAGGGCAAGGCCGTCCACCGCATCACCGATTGGGGCCACCTGAACCTCAACTACAAGGTCGTGGCGCGCATCGACCCGGCGAAGTGCATCCAGTGCAACCTGTGCCACATCGCGTGCGAGGACGGCGCGCACCAGTGCATCCGCCCGGTACAGCCAGGCGTGCGCGCGTTCCCCGTGGTCGACGAATCGAGCTGTGTCGGGTGCAACCTGTGCTCGCTCGTATGCCCGGTCGACACTTGCATCACGATGACGCGCATCGACGATCCCGCGGCCGGCTCGGAGACCTGGAGCCAGCGCGTGGCGCGGACCGGCTCGACCCTCGCCGCCTGGGAAGCCTCGGGGACGCACCACGCAGGCAGCACCACCGGAGAGTGATCTTCACGGGTCGGCCGGTCGCGATCCTGGTCGCGCTGCTCGCGATCCCTGCGGGGAGATGCGCGGCGGCCCCCGACCCGGCGATTCAACCCGAGGGTATGGCTTCCCTGTCCCGCCCCGCGGTCCTCGAACTCGACGACGCGGCTATCGCGCTCTTCGCGGCGGCTGGCGTCGCGCTCGCCGGCCACGAGGATCAGGAGATCGCCGACCATGCGCCCGATGCGCGCTCGGGTTTTGCCAGGGGGCTCGGGAGATTTGGCGAGCACTTTGGCAATCCGATCTACAGCGCGCCCGTGCTCGGCGTGGCGTTCTTGGCGGGCCGTCTCGGACATCACCCTGGCCTGAGTCGAAGCGCGCTCCGAATCGCCGGTGGCATGGCGAGCGCGGCCGCCGTCTCCGGCACCCTGAAGTTCGGCGTCGGGAGGTTTCGACCCGGGGAATCTCCGGACGATCCATCCCGCTTCGACGACTTCTCCTCCCACTCCTCGTTCCCCTCGGGCCACACGACGATCGCCTTCAGCCTTGCCGCAGGAATCGATCGTGAGACGGATGCGCGTTGGGTGCCCTTCGTCGTCTACCCCGCCGCGGCCATCAGCGGCTGGTCCCGCCTGCGCGATCACAAGCATTGGGCCAGCGATGTCGTCGCCGGGGCGGTGATCGGAGTCTGGACGTCGGGGAAATTCGATCGGCTCGTGGGCGGGGCGGAGTCGCGCATTACGCTGCGGATCGGAGCACTGCCTGATCCATCGGGCGGCCCGATCGCACTGGGGGCCACTCTTCGGTTCTGAATGCGGAATGGGGGCACGGTTGCCCGCGCCCCCTTCTGATCCCGACCTCGATCGAGCTACTGAGCCGCCACCACCTTGGTGGTGTGCGCGCCCCCCACTGTGATCAGCCGCGCGAAGTACACGCCCGGACGCGCGCTGCCGCGCGACCACGTCACACCGGTCGGCCCCGCAGGCGCCTCGCCCTCGTAGAGCCGCGCGATCCGTCGCCCCCCCACGTCATAGAGGTCGAGCGAGACGTGTCCCGGCGCCTTGAGGGTGATCGTCAGGCGCACGTCCGTCCCGGTCGCACGCGTCGCCGTCAGCGCCCCGTCAGCTTGCGCCACCGCCATCGCGTCCTGCGAGTTCGTGCGCATGCCCGGACGCGGACAAACCGGGTGACCGGCGTTGATGCGCAGCGCGCGGTCACAGGCGAGGCGATCGTTCGCGCTCGAGCCGTCGTTGATCATGTTCGCCAGGATCCGGATCGCCTGCGCCAGGGTCGTCCCCTGCGCGTCCACGACGAGCCCGAGCGACATGCGTCCGCTCACGACATTGAGCAGGATCACGAGCAGCTCGCGCCGCGCGCTGTTGAGCGTCGAGGGCACGATCGGATCGATCGCCCGGCTCATGTCCTCGAGCGTCAGGCGGCGCGCCGGCTGGGATCCCGCGCCGTCCGGGTCAACCTGCGTGACGCCCTGGACCCGCACCGGATCCCTCGCCGCGTTGGCGAACTGATCGAAGATCGCCTGCGGGAAGTTGGTGCTCATGTCCGCTTCGCTCTCGTCGTGGTGACCGTGCCCGCGCAACGCGGCGCGCACCTCCTTGCGCCAGTAGTTCGCGGACTCGGGGCGGTTGACGGTCGGAGTCGGCGCGACGTCGCTCTCGATCTCGAACTGGATCGTGGTCGACCCGCCCGCGGCCACGGTGGTCGCGATCTGCCCGCTCGCGGGCACGAGGGCATGGTAGCCGGCCGGCAGCGCGATCGTGACCGTCGCCGGTCCCTGGGTGACGTCCAAAAACAGGAAGCCGCCGGCCGCGTCGGTGACCGCGTTCCGGGTGGCGCCGCTGGCGTCGGACAACGTGACGCCCACGTCGGGGCGCAGCTTGCCGTCGGCGAGGACCGTGCCGTCGAGCAGGCCGGTCGTGATGGGCGGGAACGGGGCCACGCCGCAGCGCAGGCCGAAGGACGCGCCGTTGATGTCCACCAA
>JBKJOC010000161.1:0-7680 GCA_046595725.1 Candidatus Eiseniibacteriota bacterium | reverse complement strand
CGCCCCCGATGTTCGTGATGCCGCCCCGCTCCTCATCGACTGTGAAATACGTGTCATAGAGCGCATCCGGGAAATTGGCCACGAACTGATTGAAGAAGCTCAGCTCGTCCTCGCGCTGCCAGTCCGCCGGGATCGTCGGGTGACTGAGCAGGTAGAGGGCGATGTCCGCCGGGTCGAAGGAGGCGTGAAATTCCCGTTGCTCGAGAATCGTGTCTCCCAGGGCCTGTCCGTAGTCCGTGGCGGAGCGGAAGTGAATCGCCCGCGCCATGGTCGCAAGCGTGCTCTCGGGAACCACGAAGCTGGGCGGAATGGTTGGGTTTCCGCCCGGCGAGTCTGGGGCGCGCGTCGAGAAGAGTCCGCATCCCGAAGCGGAAACGAGCAGGGCCGCGAGCAGGATGGCCCGACCCCGATGTCGCTGGCGAGCGCTCATTGGAAGAACTCCATTCGAAAGCCGGCGTTGACCAGCCAGTAGTCCGTGTTGGTCGATCGGTCCGACAGCGATGCACCGAACGTCCGCTGCCGGTCGGTCGCCAGGACGCGCCGCACGTCCGCGTTGAGGGAGGCGCGCTTGCCGAAAGGATAGTTGAAGCGGCCGAGGAACGTCAGTTCGTCGCGGCGGGATTCGCTGCTCTTGCTGCCTGCGGAGCCGACGAACGTGTACTGGGGATTGACCGAAAGCCGCTGCGAGATCTCGAACGTGGCATAGCCGGAGGGCGCGTACTGGGCCCTCAGCGTGAGGTCGAGCGTATTGAACTCGCTCGACTTGCCGAAGCGGCGCACGTCGCCGTCGGCGCGGAACGAGCCGCGCGACTGGAGACGGACGAGGTGATTGAGGTCGAGCCGCACCTTGGGTGAGAGCGTCGAAGCGAGGTTCGTGCTGAGCGTGTAGACATAAGACACCAGGTCGCGGGTCGGTGAGAAGGTGAAGAATTGCTGCGCGGCGGTCGCCGAGTTGACCTGGCTCACGTTCCAGATCGAGCCCGGGCGGGCCGACCAGTTCCACGACACCGAGTACGTGCGCAACCGGGCGTTATTGATCGACGAGGTGTTCTTGAGGTTGACGAGGTCGTTCTGCTCGAGACCCAGGGTCACGCCGGTGTCGAAGGACCGGCTCGGCACGTGCGTGATGTTGAGCGAGCCGCGCACGCGCAGCTGGTCCTGGTTCGAGAGCGAATTCGCGCCGCCGCTGGTCGAGGTGAAGTTCGCGTAGTCGCGCCGGCTCAGGTAGAGCCCGAGCGAGAAGCGGGTGCTGGTGGCGGTCGAGATCTTCCGGCTGCCGTCGCCTTCGATCTTGCGCAGGAGGTTGCTCTCGACGTAACCGGGATCGCGCCGCGTGTAGTCGTTGTTGGCAACCGACTCGTTGTAGCGCAGCGACCAGTCGGACCCGAACACGAACTTCGCGAGGTCGGCGGAGAACTCCCTCCGGTCCGTGATCGAGGAGCGGTCTTCCTGGGCGGCGTAGATCTGGCGGTTGCGGCTCGCGCTGCCCAAAAGGTTCACCCGGCTGCGGAACGGCAGCGTCAAGTGGACGCCCGCGTTCACCGCGTCGTTGACGCCCGCGATCTTCTCGGGAACGGTGACCGAGTTCTCCTGGTCCAGCGGATCCGGGAAGATCTGCGTCGGCCGCCGGATGGTCGAGCGCTGCGCGGAGACTCGCGCATCGGCGTTGACCCAGCGATTGACCAACAGGGTCGAGGACAGGTTCAAGGTCGAGCTCAGGTTGCGGTCGTCCTGCTGGTAGTCCGCCGAATCGGCCACGGTCGAGCGCAGGCGGGAGACCTGTTGCGAGAAGTCGGCGTTCAGGGTCGAGCCCTCGCGCCACGTGCCCGACGTGCCGGCGTAGAAGTCGAACGAGGTGCCGCGGCTCTGCTGCTGGAACTGATCGTTGCGCAGGTAGCCGTAGGACGCGACCGAGCGCACCGGGAACTGACCGAACTTGCGGTTGAAGCGCGCCTGCGCCGAGAGGTCGTCGATCGACTGCCGGGTGCCGATGAAGTTCCTGGAACGGGCCTCGTCGCTGACGCGCTGGATGCCGAAGCGTCCGCCCATGCGGAGGATCGGTGAGACGCGGTAGGCGAGTTCGGTCTGGGTCTGGCGACTGCGATTGACGCGCCCGACGCGGCCCTCGCGACCGACCGAGGCCGAGGTCAGGTTCGCGATCTCGAGCCCGCCGCGCGCGGCGTGGAAGTCCAGGGTCTGGCCCCACGTCTGGTTCGAGCGATTGACGCTGTAGTTCGAGGAGTAGACGATCGCGCCGCCCTGGCGCGAGCGGTCGAGGATCGAGCGCTTGGTGCCGAAGGTGCCCTCGGCCTCGGCTTGCTCCTCGGCGAGCAGCACCGAGTCGGCGTAGGCGGTCGAGTCCGCGACCCGTTGCGCCTCGGCGGCTTCGAGCGAGTCGGCGAGCCGGAGCGAATCGGCGGGAGAGAGCCCCGCGAAGTTCGCCGCGCGCACGTCGCGCGCCCCCTGCGCAATGCAGAGTGCGACCACCGCGCAGGCCAGGAGCGGCAGGAGCACGGACAGGATTGCGGGATTCTCGGACCGGCGCAGGACGCCGCGTTCGGGCATGGCTCACCAGGTTGGGGCAAGGTCGAGCCGGCCGAGGGCGGGGCCGGAGGGTTGGGTCTCGTCGAGGCGTACCCTCGGGCACGCACCGGGTTCCAATCGGACCCACCGACGGTACGTGATCCGTCCGGCGGCCACCAGCCGAAAATGCATGTCCCGCCCACGGTTGCGGGGATCGGGACGCCGTGGTAGATTGCGCCCGCGAGGGGTGCACCGGGGCCTGTATCCCGGGGTCGGTGGCGGATCGACCCCTGAGCCCGATCGAAGTTCCTCACCCACCCCGTCGGCACCACTGAAACGCAAGCGCAAGGACTGGCGCCCAGGACGGAGAAGCCATGAGGCCAATGACGTTTCTGCATAACCTGATGGGATTTCTCTCCACCGACGTCGCGATCGACCTGGGCACCGCGAACACGCTCGTGTTCGTCAAGGGCCGCGGCATCGTGCTCAACGAGCCTTCGGTGGTCGCGGTCGACCGCACGACCGACAAGGTGATCGCCGTCGGCACCGAGGCCAAGATGATGCTCGGCCGCACGCCTGAGGAGATCGTGGCCATCCGCCCGCTCAGGGACGGCGTGATCGCCAACTTCGAGGTCACCGAGGACCTGCTGCGCGAGTTCATCCACAAGGTCCAGAAGCACAAGTTCCTGGTCCGGCCGCGCATCATCATCTCGGTGCCCTCGGGCATCACCGAGGTCGAGCGCCGCGCCGTCATCGACTCCGCGGAGCGGGCGGGGGCACGCGAGGTGCTGCTGGTCTACGAGCCGATCGCCGCGGCGATCGGGGTCAATCTTCCGGTCTCGAGCCCGACCGGCAACATGGTGGTCGACATCGGCGGCGGCACCACCGAGATCGCGGTCATCGCGCTCAATGGCATCGTCAACAAGACCTCGATCCGCGTCGCCGGCGACGAGATGGACGAGGCGATCGCGAGCTACGCCAAGAAGGCGTACAACATGCTGATCGGCGAGCAGACCGCCGAGCGCATCAAGATCGAGATCGGCTCGGCCTTCCCCCTCCCGGAAGAACTCGACATGGAGGTCAAGGGGCGCGACCTCGTGCGCGGCATCCCGCGCACGCTGCGCATCTCCTCGGTCGAGGTGCGCGAGGCGCTCCAGGAGCCCGTCGGCAACATCGTCAACGCGCTGCGCGAGTCGCTTGAGCAGACGCCGCCCGAGCTGGCGGCCGATATCGTCGACCGCGGCATCTTCCTGACCGGCGGCGGTGCGCTCCTGCGCGGACTCGACCTCCTGCTGCGTGAGGTGACCAATCTCAACATCCGCGTGGCGGACGATCCTCTGACCTGCGTCGTCCGCGGGGCGGGGGTCATCCTCGAGAACCCGCAGCTGTATGAGAAGGTGATCATCCACGGCCACAAGGACTGACGTGGTGCAGGCCCCGGGGCGCGGGCCGGGAGGTTCCTGATGGCGGGGGGCTTCTCCCCGGTGGATCGGCAGGCCGCCGTTGCCCTGGTGGCGGTCGAGATCGCCTGTGGCCTGCTGCTGCTCTTCGGCAATCGCCTGCCCCAGGCCGGCATGACCGGTGCCGCCGCCGCGCTGCTTGCTCCCGCCAATTCGACGCTGCACTGGATCCAGAGCGTGGCCAGCGCGCGCTCCGACGCATCGCGACTTGCGCGCGAGGTGGCGCAGCTGCGGATCGACCGCGATCGCATGATCGACTCGGGACTCGAGAACGCGCGCCTCAAGGCGATGCTGGGATTCGTCGAGCGCGGCCGGCCGGCGCTGCGCACGTTCCAGGTCGCGGGCGTGGCGGGTGAGCCCTGGCCGATCGTCTACCACCTGGGCGGCGGCGCGGCGCAGGGCCTGCGCATCGGCCAGGCCGTGCTCGCGGCCGAGGGCCTGGTCGGGCGCATCACCCGCGTCGACGCGCAGACCGCGAGCGTCGCCCTCCTGACCGATCCCAATGCACCAATCGCCTGCGAGGTCGTGGGCTCGGGCGTGCGGGGTGTCCTCAAGTTCCGGTTCGGACCGGATCCCGGGCTCTACCTGACGGCCGTGCCGCTCACCGACACCGTGAGGGTGGGGGATCGCATCGTGACCTCGGCGACCTCCTTGCTGTTCCCCGCCGGGATTCCGGTCGGGCGCGTCACGCAGGTCGGTCGCGAGCCCACCGGGCTCCTCTCGGCGATCCGGATCGACACCTTCGCGCCGCTCTCGCGCCTCCGCGAGGTCATGGTCGCGGCCGGGCCGATCGAGGCGGCGTGGTGGCCGAAGCCCGTCCCTCCGGACAGCGCGCGCAAGACCCTCGCGGACTCGACGCGGGCCCACTCGGATTCGGCAGCGCTTGCTCTACCCGACTCGGCGGGGCGCTGACGATGGCGCGCGCGACTTTCTACCTGCTTGCCTTGTGGACCGCCGCCGGCCTGCTCGCCCGCTCGTCGGTGACGCAGATGCTGTCGCTCTGGGGCGTGTCGCCGGATCTGTTGACGCTCCTGGTCGTGTTCTGGGCGCTCGCCGGTGGGGCGCGCGCGGGAGTGTTTGCGGGCTTCGTGGTCGGGCTCGTGGCGGACGCCGAGGCGGGTCGTTTCTTCGGGCTGAGCGCCGGTGTCCTGTCGGCCATCGGTTTCGGTGTCGGGTCGATGGGCACGAGCCTCCATCGCGACCGCCCGCCCGCGCAGTTTGTCGTGCTGTTCTTCGCCGCCAGCATCTCGCTCGCAGGTCGGCTCATCTTCGCAACCTACGGTGACGTTCCCGCGTGGCTGTCGGAGCTGCCGGTGCAGGTGTTCCTGCGCGCGCTCTACACGGCGCTGATCGGGCCCCTGGTCTACGTCATCTTCCGCGCCCTCGGGGCGCCCGACTTCCTGGGCCATGGCCAGACCGCAGCTCAACCGCGAAGCTAGGAATCAACGCGCCGCCGTGCTGGCCGCGTTCATGGGCGCCGGCTTCCTCGCGCTCGTGGCCGGAACCACGCGGCTCCAGCTCGTCAAGCACGAGGAGTTCCGCCAGCTCGCCGAGCAGAATCGCGTGCGGCTCGAGGTCGTGCGCGCGCCGCGCGGCCGCATTTTCGACCGCAAGGGGCGGCTGCTGGCGGACAACGCGCCCGCGTTCTCGATCGTGTACCGGCCGCCCGATTACGGCACGGTCGCCCTGGAATCGCTCTCGACCGACCAGGCGAGGCTCCTGACCCTGGTCCTCGGCATCGCGGCGCCCGAGCTCAACGCGGTGGTCAAGCGCGCGGTGCGCACGGGCGTGAGCACGCCGTTCCGCCAGGATGTCGAGCGCATTGTGGTCTCCCAGATCGAGGAGTTGCGCGGCGAGCTGCCCAACGTCGAGGTCGTGGTGCGGCCGCGGCGGCAGTACCCGCTCGGCATGGCGGCCGCGCACATCCTGGGCTACGCGGGCGAGATCAACGACGCCGAACTCGAGACGCGGCGCAACAAGGGCTACCGGATCGGCGACCTGATCGGCCGCTCCGGCCTCGAGCGCTCCTACGAGGAGGCGCTGCGCGGCAAGGACGGCCACCAGTACGTCGTGGTCAACGCGCTCGGCCGTCGCGTCGGCGCGCTCGAGGACATTCCCGGCGTGCCGCCCCGCCCGGGCGAGGACTTGAAGCTCGCGCTCGACCTGGATGTGCAGCAGGCGCTCGAGAGCGCGATGGCGAACGTCGGGCGCGGCGCCGCGGTCGCGATCGATCCCAACACCGGCGGGATCCTCGCCATGGTCAGCCGTCCAACGTTCGATCCCAACGAGTTCGCGCGCGGGCTGTCGCGGGCGCGCTGGCAGGAGTTCATGACCGACCGCGCGTTCCCGTTGCTCAACCGGGCGATCCAGTCGACCTATCCGCCGGGGTCGACCTACAAGGTCGTGACCTCGCTCGCCGGGCTGGAGGAGAAGTCGATCGACCCGACCACGCACTTTCCCGCGTCGTGTACGGGCGGCTACCGCTACGGTTCGCGTTACTACCGCTGCTGGAATCACGACGGACATGGCAGCCTCGCGCTCACCGGAGCGCTCGCGCAATCGTGCGACGTCTACTACTACCAGCTCGGGCTGCGCCTGGGCGTCGACCGGCTGGCCGACTGGGCACAGAAGATGGGGCTCGGCACCAAGACCGGCATCGACCTGCCGCAGGAGCGCTCGGGCCTGATCCCGACCACGCGCTACTATGACAAGCGCCGGGGCGCGGGGAAGTGGTCGAAAGGCGTGACCCTGAACCTCGCCATCGGACAGGGCGAGGACCTGCTGACGCCGCTCCAGATGGCGATGATCGCGGCCACCGTCGGAAGCCGCGGCCGGGTCGCGCGGCCGCACGTGGTCGAGCAGATCGAGAACCCCGTTTCCGGCGAAGGCCGCGCGGTGTTCCCCCTGCCCAAGGCTGCGCTCGACCTGCCGCCCGAAACCTGGGACGCGCTGACCGCAGCGATGGAGCAAGTGGTCGCGGGCGGCACGGGGGGCGCCGCGAAGGTGCCCGGCGTGCGCGTCGGCGGCAAGACCGGGACGGCACAGACGACCGTCGGGGATGACCACGCGCTGTTCATCTGCTTCGCGCCGGTCGAGAAGCCGAACATCGCAATCGCGGTCGTGGTCGAGAACGGTGGACACGGCGGCTCGACTGCGGCCCCGATCGCGCAGAAGGGGCTGACGGCTCGCCTGGCGCCCGACCTGTGGCTGGTGCAGAAACGCGAAGCCGCCCGCGCCGATTCGCTCCTCTTGGCACACGGCGGAGTGCGCGTCCCGGCCCCGGCCCCCTTTGCCCTTCCCGACTCGCTGCTCGGAGACTGACATGGCCCATGCGATGACCGACCGGAGGGCGCTCAGGAACCTCGACTGGCTCCTGCTCGCCTCGGTGCTGGCACTCGCCATCCTGGGGATCGCGCTGGTCTACAGCGCGACCTCCTCGCCCGGCTCCTCGCACGCGGGGTTCCACCTGCGGCAGCTCACCTGGCTCGGCATCGGGCTGGTCTTCGCCTGGGCCGTCGCCGCCGTCCACTACCGCGTCTACGACACGCTGGCGTGGTTCGGTTATGCGATCTCGCTCGTGCTGCTCATCCTGGTCTTCCCGATCGGGACCGAGGTCCTGGGCGCCAAGCGCTGGCTCCGCCTGGGCGGCTTCCAGTTCCAGCCCTCGGAGATCGCCAAGCTGTGGACCATCTTCGTG
>JBKJOC010000470.1:0-3826 GCA_046595725.1 Candidatus Eiseniibacteriota bacterium | reverse complement strand
GGCTCGGCGATGCCGGAGAGCCCCGCCGACAGCGCGCCCGTGATCTGGCGCGCGGCCAGGCGATGGGCGAGCGCGCTCTCGGCGTGGATGACGTCGGCCACCGCCTCGGCCTGCGCGAGATCCATGCGCCCGTTGACGAACGCGCGCTCGGTGAACTCGCCCGGCCGGGCGGCGCGCGCGCCGGCGGCGAGCAGCGCGTCAAGCAGGCGCGGCGCCGACCAGTCGCCACCGTGACACGTCAACTCGACCATGGATTCGCCGGTGTAGGAAGCGGGCGCGGCCAGCACGACGGCGATCAGTTCGTCGATCGCGTCGCCGCTGGCGTCGCGTGCGATCCCGTAGCGCAGCATGCGCGCGGGAGCCTCGGCGAGCGGCGCGCCGGAGCCGGTGAACACGCGATCGGCGATCGCGACCGCCTCGGCTCCGGAGAGCCGGACGATCGCAAGCGCAGAGCGGCCCGGCGAAGTCGAGATGGCGGCGATGGTGTCGGTCATGGTCGCGCCGGGCGGCGCGAGGGCGACGACCGACGAAGCTCCGGGGTCAGCCCTTGACGGCCGGGCGGATCGAGATGCGTTTGAGCGCGCCGTCGCCGAACGATTCGGTGGTGACGCTGCCGTCGGCGGTGAGCGCGCGATGCACCACGCGGCGCTCCTCGGCGGACAGGGGCTCGGTCATCGCTTCCTCGCCGCTCGCCAGCGCCTCGGCCGCGAGCGCCTGGGCGCGCGAGAGCAGCGCGGACTTGCGCTCCGCCCAGTAGCCGTTGACGTCCACCAGCAAGTGGGCGCCCGGGCCGCGTCGCGGATTGACCAGGCGCGAGAGCACGTGCTGGATCGACAGGCGCGTGTCGCCGCGCCGGCCGGTGAGCAACGCGTCGTCGGCTTCGCTCTGCAGGCTGACCGTGACCTCGTCCTCCTCGTTCGCGACCGAGACCAAGGCCTCGAAGCCGAGCTTCTCGAGCAGCCACGACGCTTCCTGCTTCACCTTCTCGAGGAAGGCGTCGTCGACCTGGAAGCGCTCGCTCGGATCGAGCGGCGTCGAGGGACGGCGCGGCCGCTCGGGCCGATCGGCGCGGGCGGGACGCTCGCGGCGCTCGCCGCCCTTTTCCGGGCGGCCGCGGCCGCCACGATCCCCGCGGCCTTCGCGCGGACTCGCCTCGTAGCGCGGACGCTCGTCGTATTCGGGGTCGCTGCGCTCGATCCGCGGCGCGGGGGGCGGCGGAGGTGGCGGCGCGAACTCGGGACGCCAGGTGGCGCGCACGCGGAACGGCCGCGCGACGCTGCCCATCAGCCCGGCGGGGCCGCCCTCCTCGAGCTTCTTGAGCGTGACCTGGTCGGGCCGCGCGCCGAGCGTGGTGAGAGCGGCGAGGACGGCATCCTCAAGCGTGTTTCCCGAACCGATGGCGCTGTTCACGATCCCCTCCTACGCGGCCTTGGCCTTGGGTTGCGGGTCGCCGCGGGCGATCATCCACGACTGCAACGCGGTCAGCAGGTTGATCACGGTCCAGTAGAGGACCAGTCCGGACGGCAGATTGTAGAACAGGAACAGGAAGACCAGGTTCATCAGGTGCATCGTGGTCTTCTGCTGCGGATCGGACGGCGCCATCTGCATCTGCAGCACCATCGAGCCGTACATCAGGATCGGCATGATGCGGATCGGCACGGGGCCGATCTGCGCCAACAGGTCGGGCGAGGACAGGTCCGTGATCCAGCCGATGAAGCCCGCCTGCCTGAGGCCGATCGAGTAGCCGAGCACATGGTAGAGCGCGAGGAAGAACGGCATCTGGACGACCATGGGCAGGCAGCCCGAGAGCGGGTTGATCTTGTTGTCCTTGTAGAGCCCCATCATTGCTTCGTTCAGCTTCTGCGGATCCTTCTCGTATTTCTTCCGGATGCGCGTGACCTCGGGCTGGATACGCTGCATCGCGCGCATCGAACGCATGCCCTTGGACTGCAGCGGATGCGTCACCGCCTTGGCCAGCGTCGAGAGCAGGATGATCGCCAGGCCCCAGTTGCCGACCACTCGGTGGAAGAAATCGAGCAGCCACGCCAGCGCCGAGGAGAACGGCTTGAAGAAATTGAACAGCAGCGCGTGCGGCGGCTCGAGATCCATGCCGATGCGCTGAACATGCCAGTAGTCGAGCGGCCCGGCGTAGAGCTGGTACTGGTGAACGCGCCCCGGCGCGGGCAGCGGCACCGTAACCTCGCCGACGACCGCGTCATGCTTCTCGGGCGACGTGCCCGGCGCCAGGTTGGCCGCCGTGGCGACGCCCTGGACGTTCTGGCCGACCAGCCCGAGCAGGAAGTACTTGCTGTGGACCGCAAGCCAGGATACCGCGCCATCGCGGGTCTTGGGGCCCTTCTTGAAGCCGCCGGCCATCTCGCGCCGGTTGTCCTTGCCCACCTTCGCGGTGACGCCGAGGTTGTTGAGATCCTCGAGGTGGTTTTCCTCGGTCGCCAGCGGCCACGAGCGCAACTGGACCCGGTAGCGCCCGAGCGCGAGCTTGCTATCGAGGCCCGTGATCGCGACCGAGTAGCCGATCCTGTAGTCGTCCGGGTTGAAACGATAGGTCTGCTCGATCGTCAGGCCGCTCGAATCGCGCGCCGTCAGCGTCAGGCGCGCCACCCGGCCCGCAACGTCGAGGCTGTCGGACCACGAATACGGCACTTCCGCCAGGCTCACGGGCGTCTGCGTATCGCCCAGGTCGAGGGCGAGCAGCGGATTGGAGCTCAACGTGGCGCGCCCGGACTCGCCGTCCTTGTACCGTTTGAGCACCACGGACAGGAGGCGCGCGCCGCGCGCCCGGATGCGCGCACTGTAGAGCGGCTGCTCGATTGTCAGCACGGTATCGGCGGCCGCAGGCGCGCTCCAGGAGCCGTTCGGGTTCGCCGAGCCGCCGGCGCCGCCGGCACCCGAGGCGACCGCGGTCGCCGCGCCCGGCGCCGACTGCGGCGCGGCCAGCTGGGTTGCACCGGGCGCAACCGGCGTGGTGCTGGTGGTCGTATCGCGAACGGCCTCGTTGGCGACGCGCTTCTGACCGGACGAGGGAACCCAGCCGAGCTTCTGGAACAGGAAGTTGGAGCCGAACAGGACGACGAAGGACAGCGCGATCGCGATGAGCGCCTTGCGATCCATGCGTCAGGCGCCCCTTCGGGAAGTCGGAACCGGGTCCCCGCCATGGCCGCCCCACGGGTGGCAGCGCAGCAGGCGCCCGAGCGCGAGCGCGAGCCCCTTCCGGGAACCGTGGCGCAGGCAGGCTTCTTCGGCGTATTCGGAACACGTCGGCCAGTAGCGGCAGGCGGCCGGCAGGAGCGGCGAGACGAGGCGCCGGTAGAGCCGGATCGCCAGGACGGCAGTCGGGATCAAGAGTCGAGTACTCCCAGTTGCTGCAAGAGTTGGGCGACGTCGTCGGTCAGTCGTCCGAAGTCTACGGTCGGTACGACGGGCAGTGCAATCAGGACCACTTGCCGCCCGTCCGCCGGAACCCGTGGCCACAGGGCCCGCGCCACTTCGCGCAGCCGACGCTTGGCGCGGTTGCGCTTCACGGCGTTTCCGACCTTGCGGCTGGCGATGATGCCAAGGCGCGAAGGCTCGCCCGGCACGAGGTGCGCATAGGCGACGACACACGCGCCGCGCTCGCTGCGCCCGTCACGAAAGGCGCGCTGGTACTGCCAGCCACGAACGAGGCGGTTCGCGCGCCCGAAGCGCGCGCGCGACTCCGGCCCGCCCGGGGACACCGGGGGATCGGCGGGACGCACCATGATTTCGTCCGGGATGGGCTCTTTGCGGGCGACTACGAGGAGCTGACGGTCAGACGCTTGCGGCCACG
>JBKJOC010000142.1:0-8396 GCA_046595725.1 Candidatus Eiseniibacteriota bacterium | reverse complement strand
CTACATGTGGGCGTTGGCGCTTCTCCTGGCGGCGGTGGACGCCTTTCTGGGAAAGCGCTTCGTGCTCTCGGGTGTGCTTCTTGGTCTCGCTACGGGCTGCCGCATTACCTCCTTAGGAATGCTCGCACCCCTCCTGGTGATTGCGGAACCGAAGGATCGCGGGCGCGCAATCACGCGCACTGGGATTGCCGCAGGCGGCGTCGCGGCGCTCTGTTACCTGCCAGTCGTCCTGACGTACGGACTCAGATATTTGAGGATGGAGCCGACTCAGTATCCGAGGCCGGTCTACATCGCGAAGGCGCTGACACTGGATGTGCTTGGCCCCGTGGGTGTTTGCGGTCTCGCCCTGTTGCTTGCGGCGGAACTGATCTCACGGATTCGCTCAAAGCCAGACCAACCCCCGTCTGCGGACTGGCGGCGTTTGCAACTGCTTGCTGCTCTTGTAGCGGGACTCTACGGGGGGTTGTTCTTGCGCCTGCCGGACGACGCGGCGTACCTGTTGCCCCTGGTGCCATTCGGGTTGCTCGCTTTGAGCACACTCCTAAGTTCCGCTCGCGTCCTCATTTTGTGCGCAGTCCTTGTCGCCTCCCCCTTTGTGGGCAAGATTCGGGAAGTCCGCCGGATTGCGGGCGCGCCCCTGTCGCAATGGAGCATGCGCCTCGGAGGGGGAATCGCTCTTGACCTGCCTGGGCCAATCCTTGCCGATCATCGGCGGCGCCAATCCGAAGCGGCCTTCGCGGACTCGACACTGGCGCTCTTGCACCGGCTCCCGCCGCGCAGCTCGGTCTTCGCGGCCGACTGGCATCCGATCCTATCGTTCAAGAACTCGGCCGCACTCGTGTATCAGTATCCACGGATCGAGCAGTTAGAGGAGATGCAGCGCGCCCATACTCCGATCTATTTTCTACCGGACGTGGACCGGGATGTCCGGTCCAAGACGGGGATTGATCTTGCTGAGTACGGTGCTCAAGTGCTCGAGCCAGGGGTCCCCCGCTAGACGTGAGACCTCAACGCCTCCCGCCTTGCCCTCATTTCATAGCCGATTCGCCTACGCCGCCTAAGTTGCCCGCGCTTTCTCGAGTGCGGCCGGCTTGGTGCGATCAACCCCGCAACGCAAAAGCCTCCCCCGCCCGCAGGCAAGGGAGGCTCAGACCGCACACAGCCAAATTTGGCTCCTGAGGTAGGACTCGAACCTACAACCCTCCGGTTAACAGCCGGATGCTCTGCCATTGAGCTACTCAGGAATCACGGAAGGCCGGAAAAATCGCGGGAAACTCGAGCCCGGAAACCGGCCAAATCTCTTTGTTGCGGCGACTTCGGCCACAAGGATCGGTATTCTAACGGGCATGTCCGAGCACGGTCAAGCGGGTCCTCCCGGGGGCCAAACACCGTCGCATAGCACCCCCGTCATCGGCACTTCGGGACCGCGCCTTCAGCCCGGGCTTGGGCGCTGGGGCCGGAGGCACGCCGTCCTACTCGGCATCGCGGTCGCTCTCGCGGTCGCATTCGGGTTCGGCCTGGCGATCTTCGGCGCGCGCGTCAAGGCGCTGCGTGAGCGACATGCGACCGGGCCCTCGTGGGCCTTTCCCTCGCTCGTGTACTCCGATGGGCTCGCCCTCACGCCCGGGCGTCCCTTGCCCAGGAGCTTCCTGCTCAAGCACCTCGATGCGCGCGCGTATCGCGCGGTCCCCGTGGGCACCGGCAACCAGCGCGACTTCCGCGGACAGCTCCCCGAGCTCCCGGGCACCTACGCATGGACCGAGGATTCGACGATGGTCCTCGTCCTGCGCGGCTTCGAGATGGCGAAGGATCCCGAGGGCTCGGGCGGCCCCGAGCGCGTGCGGCTGACGCTGCGCAACGGCACGCTCGCGCGCGTCGAGCGCCTGGGCGCGCTGCCCGGCGGCATCCCGCCCGACATGCGCCACGCGCCGCGGCTCGAACCCTGGCCGGTCGCGCAACTCGCCGGCACGCGCGACGTGCGCCGCACCTGGGTGCCGCTTTCGAGGATCCCGACCGTCGTCCAGCTCGCCGTGGTCGCGAGCGAGGACCGGCGCTTCCGCTCGCACATGGGGCTCGACCTGCGCGGCAACGTGCGCGCGCTCCTCACCAACATGAAAGCCGGCGGCGTGCGTCAGGGCGGCTCCACCATCACCCAGCAGCTCGCGCGCGGGTTGTTCTTCGGGCGCGAGCGCACGATTGGCCGCAAGGTGCTCGAATCGGGCGCGGCGATCGGGCTCGAGATCCTGCTCTCGAAGGACCAGATCCTCGAGATGTATCTCAACTCGGTCTATTTGGGCCAGGGCGAGGGCCGCGGCGTTGCCGGCGTGGCCGAGGCTGCGCGCTGGTACTTCGACGCGCCCATCGATTCGCTCAAGCTCAACGAGGCCGCGCTGCTGGCGGGGTTGATCCCATCACCCAACACCTACTCGCCGTTCAAGGACAAGGCACTCGCGCGCGAGCGGCGCAACGCGGTGCTCTCCGACATGGTCGAGGCCGGCGTGCTCAACGCGCGCACCGCGGCCAGGGCGCGCGCGCTGCCGCTCTCGGCGCGCAAGGGCACGACGCGCACCGACCGCTTCCCGTCGTTCGTCGATCACGCGGGCAGCTATCTCGAGGCGCACATTCCCAAGGAGGCGCCGCGGCGCTGGGGCCTCTCGATCTTCACCACCGCCGATCTCGTGTGGCAGGAGGAGGCCGAGCAGGCGGTGGCCGCCGGACTGTTCGACTTCGATCCTCGGAGGAATCCCAACCGCGATCGCAATCGCCTTGAGGGCGCGTTCATCGCGATCGAGCCCCGCTCGGGCGCGATCCGGGCGCTGGTCGGTGGCCGCGCGCCGCGCGAAGGAGACTACAACCGCGCGACCCAGGCCGAGCGGCAATCGGGCTCGTCGATCAAGCCCATCGTTTATGCCGCCGCGCTGGCGACGCCGCGCGGCGACTCGGCTTGGACCGCGGCCACGACCGTGCCGAACCTGCCGCGCACGTTCAAGATCGGAAACCAGCGCTGGACCCCCGCCAACTCGGATCATTCCTACTCCTCGCGCCTCACGCTCGCCAGGGCGCTGGCGAAGTCGGCGAACATGGCGACGATCAACCTGGTGGAGGCGGTCGGTCCCCAGGTCATCGTCGACTTCGCCGAGCGCTTCGGGCTGGGCAAGCTCCGCCCCGTGCTGTCGATCGGCCTCGGCACCAACGAGGTCACGCTGCTCGACCTCGTCGACGCCTACACGGTGTTCCCGGCGGATGGCATTCGTGCCGCCGCACGACCCGTACGCGCTGCGGTCGATGGCCACGGCACCGATCTCCTGGACGCTCCGCCCGCGCCCGAGCGCGTGCTCAGCCGCGGCGTCGCCGGCGTGATGGTGCGCATGCTGGTCGACGTGGTGCAGACCGGGATTGCACAGCGCCTGGTGTGGGCCCACAACTTCACGCGGCCGGCGGGCGGCAAGACGGGGACGACGAACGACAACAAGGACGCGTGGTTCGTGGGCTTCGTCCCCGACCTGGCGGCAGGGGTGTGGGTCGGCTACGACACGCCCCGGGGGCTCGGCAGCGACGCCGCGAGGACAGCGCTGCCAATCTGGGCCCGGGTCATGAAGACCATGCTCGAGGACTTTCCGCCGACCGAATTCCCGCCCAACCCGGAGGTCGAGGAAGTCTCGGTCGATGCGATCACGGGCGGGCTTCCGCGCCCCGGATGTCCGCAGGTTCTCCGCGCGCCATTCGCGCTCGGCACCGCGCCCACCTGGACCTGCCACCGCGACCACGAGCGCGACTGGGTGCAGATGCTGCTGGCGGAGATGGAACGCGACAGCCTGGCCGCCCTCGGCGGGACCGGCGATCCCGGGGCCGCGAGCGACACCAGTGGCATTCCCGACGGCCCGCCCTTCAATCGGCGCTGACTAGCGCCCCCGCCTGCGCGGCGCGCGCCAGCAGGTCGCGACGTGGTCGTCGACCAGGCCGGTGGCCTGCATGAAGGCGTAAAGGATGGTCGAGCCCACGAAGTTCATGCCGCGCCGCTTCAAGTCCTTGCTCAGCGCGTCCGACTCCGCCGTGAACGCGGGAATCGCGCCGGCGCGACGGACGATCGGCTTGCCGCCGACGAAACGCCACACATAGGCATCGAACGACCCGAACTCCTGCTGGATTTCGAGGAACGCGGCCGCGTTCCGGATCGCCGAGTCGATCTTGAGCCGGTTTCGGACGATGCCTTCGTTCGCCATCAGGGTGCGCCGGCGCGCCGCGTCGTAGCGCGCGACCTTGCGCGGGTCGAAGCGGTCGAACGCCTTAAGGTACGCCGCGCGCTTGTTGAGGATGGTCGACCACGACAGGCCGGCCTGCGCGCCCTCCAGGATCAGCATCTCGAAGAGGTGGCGATCGTCGTGAACCGGGACGCCCCATTCCTCGTCGTGGTAGACGATGGAGGCGTCGCTTCCGCGCGCCCACGAGCACCGCGCTTTCTCCGCCATCCCGTAGTCCTTTCGTGGTCGCGCCACGGGGCCGCCCGCCACCCCGTTCGGGCCTGATCGGGGGCCGATTTCGGCTGCCCGGAAGTCGCCCCCCGGGGTATGATGCCCCCCGACGCCCCATCCTTTCCAACCGAGACTCCAATCATGATTCGTCACGCCATCGAACCAGGCCACATGCCCCGACAGCTCGACGTGCTCCACGACCTCGAGCCCGTGGTCGCGGACCTCATCAAGTCGCACGAGGCCAAGCGCCGGCTCTGGTGGCCGACGGACCTGCTTGGCATCCAGGATGCCGAGGATCCCGATCGCTATGTCGATGAGCTGAGGAAGCGCGCCGCCGGCATTCCCGACGCGGTGCGGATCTCGCTCGTCATGGGCCTGATCACCGAGGAAGGCCTGCCCCATTTCCACCGGCTGCTCGCCGTCCACCTGGGCGATTCGAGCTATTGGCGGGAGTGGAACAACCTCTGGACGGCCGAGGAGGACCGCCATGGCTCGGTGCTCCACGACTACCTCTGGGTGTCGCGCATCCTCGACACCCGCGTGCTCGAGGAGATGCAGTTCAACTACCTGAAGGCGGGCTACTACCCCGACTGGAGCTACGACCCCTATCGCCTGCTGGTCTATACCTCGCTCCAGGAGCGTGCCACCCAGGTCGCGCACGCAGGCAACGGCAAGAGCGCGGGGGAATACGATCCCCTGCTCGGCTCCGTTCTCGGGCGCGTGGCGGCCGAGGAGGCGCGCCACTTCCACTTCTACCGCAGCGCGTTCGCCGGCATTCTGCAGCGCGACCCCGATCATGCGCTCGACTCGATCCGCCACGTCATCGGCACCTTCGAGATGCCCGGCGCGGCGATGCCCGGCTTCAAGGAAATGACCGACGTGATCCGCCGCGCCGGCCTCTACGGCCCGCGCGACTTCCTGCGCATCGTCGAGGAACAGATCGAGCACTGGGGCATCGCGTCGCTCACCGGGCTCAGCGAGAACGGCCGCGAGGCGCAGGCCGCCGTGTTGTCCTTCCCCGAGCGCTTCCGGAAGATCTGCGACCGCATGGATGCACGCGCCACGGCGCGGACGTTCTCCTTCGACGTCGTCTACGGGCGGGAATTCCAGGTCGGATGAGCCGGCGGCGGGTGGTCGTCACCGGCCTCGGCGTCGTGGCTCCGAACGGGATCGGGCGCGAGGCGTTCTGGGATGCTCTCATGGCCGGCCGCTCGGGCATCAGTCCGATCACGCACTTCGACGCCTCCCGTTTCAAGAGCCGCATCGCCGGCCAGATCCTGGATTTCGATCCCGAGCGGCACATGTCCGCCAAGGTCGCCAAACGCTCGGCGCGATTCGCGCGATTCGCGATCGCGGCCGGCCTCGAGGCGCTGGCGCATGCGGGCCTCGGACCGCTCGAGGGTGAGGCGGGCGCGCGCGGCGCGGTCGTCATCGGCAGCGGCATCGGCGCGTTCGACATGATGGAGGAGGAGCACGAGGCATTCCTGACCAAGGGGCCCGGCCGCTTCCATCCCCTGACCGTGCCCATGATCATCCCCAATGCCCCGGCCGGCATGCTCGCGAACGAGACCGGCTTCCGCGGCCCCAACTACAGCGTCTCGACCGCCTGCGCCACGGGCGCAACCGCGATCGGCTCGGCGCTCGACCTGATCCGCGCGGGCCGCGCCGACGTGGTGATCGCCGGCTCGAGCGAGTCGACGATGTCGCCCTGGGCGCTCGACGGCTACTGCCAGTTGCGCGCGCTCTCGATGCGCAACGACGACCCGGTGGGCGCCTCGCGCCCGTTCAGCAAGTCGCGCGACGGCTTCGTCATGGCCGAGGGCGCAGGCGTGCTCATCTTGGAGGACCTCGAGTTCGCGCGGGCCCGCGGCGCCACGATCCTGGCCGAGCTCCTGGGCTACGGCGCGACCGCCGACGGCTATCACATGACCGCGCCCGACCCGACTCACGCCGGATCGACCCGCGCGATGCAGGATGCGCTCACCGATGCCGGGATCGCGCCCGAGGAGATCGATCTCGTGAACGCGCACGGCACCTCGACCCCGCTCAACGACGAGGCCGAGACCGCCGCGATTCACAAGGTGTTCGGCGCCCACGCCAGGAAGCTGATGGTCCAGTCGACCAAGTCGATGACCGGCCACACGCTCGCCGGCGCCGCCGCGGTCGAGTCGGTCGCCTCAGTCCTCCAGCTCATGCGCGGCCGCGTCCACCCCACGATCAACCTGACCGACCCCGATCCGGCCTGCGACCTCGACTACGTTCCGCTGGTCGCGCGCGACGCCTCTCCCCGCACGGTGATCAAGAATTCCTTCGGCTTCGGCGGCCACAACGCCGTGCTCGTGTTCCGCCGCTGGGACGCCTGACGAACCTGCCATGAGCCTGGCCGAGGCGCTCGCCGAGGAAGGCCTGCTGCCTGACTCGTTGCTGCGGGCGCTGATTCGCTCCCAGCTCGACGGGCTCGAACCGCCCTTGCGCGCTCTTGCGGACTCCCCCGCAGAAGCTCCCGCGGAGTTTTTCCGGTTGTGGCTCGGGCCCCGCATGAAGTTCAGCTGCGGCCTGTGGCCGTCGCCGGCGACGACGCTGGCCGCCTCCGAGGAGGCGATGCTGGCGCTCACCTGCGAGCGCGCCGGCCTCGAGGACGGCATGGAGGTGATCGACCTCGGCTCGGGCCATGGAGCGCTCGCGCTCTGGATCGCCGAGCGCTACCCACGGGCGCGCGTGCTCGCCGTCACGAACTTCGAAGCGCAGGCGTCATGCCTGCGCGCGGCCGCCTGCTCCAACCTCGCGGTCGAGTGTGCCGACGCCACCGCGTTCGAGACCACGCGCCGGTTCGATCGCGTGATCGTCGTCGAGCTGTTCGAGGCGCTGCAGGACCCAGAGGCCGTGCTGGCGCGGGCCGCCACGTGGCTTGCACCCGGCGGGCAGGTCTTCGTCCACGAATTCGCGCCCCGCTCCTCCGTGCGTGCCTCCTCGGGCGCGGCACCCTGGGTCGCGCGGCACCTCTTCTCAGGCGGCGTGATGCCCGCCTCCGAGGAGTTGTCCTGCCCGGTCCTCCAGGACGTCAAACGCTGGATCGTCCCGGGCGCGCACTACGGGCGGACGCTCGAAGCCTGGCTCACTAACCTCGACGCCTCGCGGCTCCGGGCGATCGAGGCGCTCGCCCGCGCGGGCGGAGGCGACCGGCGGCGCGCCGAGCGCGAGTTCCGGCGCTGGCGGATCCTTCTCATGGCCACCCGCGAACTGTTCGAGCGCGGGGGATGGCGGGTCGTTCACTCCCGATTCGCGCCCCGGGGCGGACGTTGATTTGACGCCCCCGGGCAAGCCCCGGCTTGCCCGCCTGCGCGGCAGGTTCTATCCTTGTGCCTGCCCATGGTCCCCCACTTCCGACACCACAAAGCCCGAGCCCTGTTCGCCCTGACCGCCATTGCGGGATGCCTGACCGCCAGCTTCGGCCGCGCCGCGAGCGGCGCGCCGGTGGATGTGATGGTGAGCGGCCAGGGAACGCCCGTCGCGGGCGTCAAGGTGACGCTTGCGCCCGACGCGGGCGGAGCCCCGGAATCCTGGAGCCCGAGCAACTCCAAGGCCCTGGCCGTGATCGCGACCGACCCGACGGGCCACGCGGTCTTCGCCGACGTGCCGACCGGCAAGTACATCATCACCACCAGCTGCGGCCTGCCCGGCAACTGGATCGCGGGCAATTACGCGACCCGGATCGAGACCCTGCCCGGCCGTCCCGCGAACCTGACGCTCACCCTGAGGCGCGGGTCCATGCTGCGAGGGAAGACGTGGCAGGGCTCCGTGCCCGCAGGCCATGCCGAGATCAGGGCCGACTCGCCCGACGCCCTGATGTCGACCTGCGGGATGATGACGCCCAGCCTGGTCGACACCACGAGCGGCGCGTTCACGGTCACCAAGATCCCGCTC
>JBKJOC010000224.1:0-3918 GCA_046595725.1 Candidatus Eiseniibacteriota bacterium | reverse complement strand
CTGGGCCTCGAAGCCGGCACTTCGGACTCGAATCTCTCGTCCGCGTCCGGCTACCGCCGCACCTCGTGGGGAGTCTCCCTCAACACCGGATTCTGATCGACGCGGAGCAGGTTGGCGGGAAACTCTCCCCCCTCGGGGGCGACGCGGGCGATGCCGATGTGCCGCACCCCGGCCCGCTCGGCGCCCTGGATCCGGCGCTTGAGCGTGCTTCCGTCGAGCCAGCGGCGGGTCGCGGGATCGAATGCGTGGAAGCGCAGCAGGAGCGGCACCTTGTCCGCCTCCCCGCCTGCCGCGGCCGCCTGCCGGCCCAGGTCTTCGGTTCCGGCCGAGATCACCACCAGGTCGTCCTTCCGAAGACCGTCGCGCAGGTCCTGCGCAAAGTCGGGCTCGACGCCCGGCTTCAAGAGCACCCCCGGATAGAGCACCCGTCCGAAGCGGCACTGCGGACGCCACGTGCGCACGCCGGCCTTGATCTCCTCGAGCATCCCCCGGATCGCATCGCGCTTCGCCGCCGGATCCTTGCTCCCGTTCCCGACCAGCACCTCGCCGCGACGCATGTAGGCGTCGTCGTCGAACAGCACGCCGCGGATCGGCAGGTAGACCGCGAGGTCGCTGTAGAAGTCCACCGCCGCGCGTCGCGCCGAAGCGATGTCCGGCGAGAGCCGGTAGTACCAGGGTCCCGCGGTTCGTCCGGTCGGATCGACGCGTGACGCGATCCGCCACTCGGGATGAAGCTCCCACGCCCACGGCAGGTTCATCGACGGCACGCGGATCCAGATCCGCAGGTCCTGGCGCGCCAGGCGATGGGAGACCATCGACCACAGGTCGGCGCGCACCGGAACCTGGTGGTTCATGAAGTAGGCTTGGGTGAAGAAGCCGTCGCCCACGGGATCGGGCAGTCCCTGCAGGAACACGTCCGTCGCTCCGAGTGCGAGCAGTCGCTCGATCACGCGCGCGACCCGCCTGTCGACGACCTCGGGATCGGGGTCGTGGATGTCGTCCAAGTCGACCTGTGCAGCGCGCACGATGCGGCGCGGCACCGCAAGCCACGACAGGTCAGAAGCCCCGACGGGAATCTCGCGATACACCATGATGCGCGGCAGGTAGCCCGTGACCAACGACTCGGGCGGGACCGCCGTGCCCTCGAGGCCGAGCGTGCTGGTGAATCCCTGCTCGCCCGCGAGGCGCCGTGACGTCGTGTTCCACTCGCCGTAGGGCCAGGCGAGGACGGACACGGCGTGGCCCAGCTTCTCCTTGAGCCGGTCCTGCGACTCCTTCAGGTCCTCGCCCACGCGCGCTTCGTACTCGTTGCGGGTCTCGTAGCGGCGCTCGCTCTGGACGTACTCGCGGGTGGTGATGGCGGGCTCGGTGTCCTCGTACGGGTTCGAGGTCAGGAAGCGATGCTGGTCGTGGCTGTGGGAGGCGATCTCGGCCTGGCCGCTGCGATCGAGCGCGCGGATCTCCTCCCACGTCAGGAGCGGTGGCACGTCGGCAGGCGGATGGTCGACCCACGACGTGACGATCGAGAGCGTCGCCTTGACCTGCTCGGCGCGCAGGATGGGCAGGGCCAGGTCGACGAAACTGCGATAACCATCGTCGAACGTGACCACCATTGTCCGCGCGGGCAGGCGCCCGGGCGTCCGGCGATTCTTGAGCACGGTCGAGAGCGGGACGAACGTCCACCCGTTCGCCTTCGCGCGCCGCAGGTGGTCGCGCAGCGAGTCGGGATGGATGGTGTAACTCGAGAGCGTGGTGTCGGCCGAGATGTCGTGGTAGCAGAGGACGGCGATTCTTGGCGGCGTGCGCGGGGCGGCGTGCACGCTGGCCGCGACCAGGAGGCTCGCGACGATCGCTGAGGAAAAGACTCTCGTCACCTGGATCCCATGACCTTGAGACAAGGCGATCGTAGGCCGCGTGTCAAGGGGAGGCAATTGACAAGCGCATGGCAAACTCGCCAGACTGCTCGTCATGATCCTTCCCCCCTTGACCCGCCGTAGCGCCGGCGGGGCGATCCTCGCCGCGCTCATCGCCCTGGAGGCGCAGGCCCAGCCCGCGCCGCCGACTCCGCTCGAATTCGTCGCCCTCATTCCGGGCAACGCGCTCGTCCGTTTCGAGGCCGAATCGCCGGGCACCGTGCGCCACATCCCGGTCACCGGGATCAAGGGCGAACTGCGCGGGATCGACGTGCGCCCGGCGAAGGGCCGCCTCTACGGCATCACCGCCACCTACGACCTGTACGCGATCGATCCCTCGACGGGCAAAGCGACGCGCGTGAGCACGCTCACCGCGCCGTTCGACGGCGGCGACTTTGCGGGCATGGACTTCAACCCGCAGTCGGACCGCCTGCGCCTGGTCGGGATCACCGGCGTGAACCTGCGCGTCAACACCGACCTTGGCGCGGCGGCGGTCGACGGCCCCCTCACCTACATACCGGGGGACCGCAATCGCGGCAAGCGCCCCAAGATCGTCGCGGCCGCCTATACGCGATCATTGCCGAGCACACCCACGACCCGGCTGTTCAACCTCGATGCCGGGCTGGATGTCCTGACGCTCCAGGACCCGCCCAACAATGGCGGGCTTCGCACCGTGGGGCCGCTGGGCGTCGATTTTGGTCCCGAATCGGGCTTCGACATCGTGTCGGGGCCCGGAGAGGCCGAAACCGCGTGGGCGGCAACCGGCTCAAAGCTCTACCGGGTGGACCTCAAGACCGGCGCCGCGACGGCGGCGGGCACGATCGGGGACGGAACCGTCCGGATTCTCGGGCTTTCTGCGCTGCTCCCGGTCCCGCCGGCGCGATCCGGCCGCTGAGTCGGCTCAATCTGATGCGGGCTCTCGCACGTATCATGGTGGAGCGCGTCTGCGGGACGGACGACCTGTGAAGAGTCAGGAATCGATCATGCCCCCGACGCCGGGAACGTTGGATCCATCCACAGGGGCGAGCGATGCCGATCTCTGCCGCGACCTGGCGGAGCAGGGCGCGCGCGCACTGGGACCGATCTATGACCGGTACGCGGGGCAGGTCCTGGGGCTGGCCCGGGCGATCCTGAGGGACAGCGACGAGGCCCAGGATGTCGTGCAGGAGGTCTTCCTGGTGTTCCAGAGGCGGGGGCGTTTCGACCCGGGCCGCGGATCCCTGGCAGGGTACCTGATCACGATGACGCGCTCCCTGGCGATCGACCGGATGCGGTCGAAGAAGCGGCGCGCGACCTTCGTGGAAGAGCTGGCCCGCGACGCCCCGGAGGATATCGATCCGGTCACGCCCCTCGACCGGCTGCTGGAGAACGACGATGCCGTGCGGGTGCGCGCCGCGATGGCCGCCCTGCCCGAAAAACATCGTGTGGTGCTGGAGCTGGCGTATTACAAGGGCATGAGCCAGACCGAGATCGCGACCGCGCTGGCCGCACCGCTCGGAACGGTCAAGACCTGGTCGCGCATGGGAATCTTGAGCCTCCGTGATTCGTTGCGGAGCGTGATGGGACAAGACGGATGAACCCGAACGACGACATCGCGCCGCAGGAGGACAACGTGGTCGGTTACGTGCTGGGAGAGTTGTCCGGTCGCGAGCTCATTGAGTTCGAACGCGCGCTCGCTCAGAATCCCCGCCTCGTCGCCGAGGTCGAGGATGCGAAGCAAGTCTTCGCCCTCCTGCCCGCGGCCACCGCGGTCGCCCCGCCCCCTGCCTTGCGCGCACGCGTCATCGCCGCTGCGATTGCCGAGGAGGCTGCGGCCGCCACCGCTGTTGCGAAGCCGCGCGCACGCATGTTCCCGAGGTCGCGACAGGGGTGGATTCCGCTGACGCTCGCCGCCGCCGCCGCGGTCGCGGTCTTCGTGCTGGGCACGGAGAACGGGCGATTGCGCCGCGACCTGGCGGTCCAGGGCGAGGTGAACTCGCTCCTGCAGCAGCCCAATGTCGTCCAG
>JBKJOC010000420.1:0-2868 GCA_046595725.1 Candidatus Eiseniibacteriota bacterium | reverse complement strand
CACGGTCGCGACCAACGCGCTGCTTGCCCGCGCGGGCGCCCGCATCGCGCTCGTCACCACGCGCGGCTTCGAGGACGTGCTCGCGATCGGCCGCCAGAATCGGCCCGAACTCTACGCCCTCGCGCCCTCGCGCCGCGCGCCGCTGGTCGAGCCCCGGAACGTGGTCGGCGCGTTCGAGCGCACGGGCCCGCGCGGTGAGGTGGTCCAGGCCCTGGGCGCCTCCGAGCTCCTGCGCGTCGTGCGCGCCGTCAAGCGCCTTGCGCCCGAGGCCGTCGCCGTCGGGTTCCTCCACGCCTACGCCGACCCGCGGCACGAGCGCCGCGTGCGCGTGGCGCTGGCGCGCGCGCTGCCCGGAATTCCGATCTCGATCTCGAGCGAGGTCGCAGCCGTCCACAGGGAGGTCGAACGCCTGTCGACCACCACCGCCGACGCCTACGTGGCGCCGCTCGTGCGCGGCTACCTGGGCAAACTCGAGCAGCCGCGCGCCCACCGCCTGCGCGTCATGCAATCGAACGGCGGCGCCGCGCCGGCGCGCGACACCGCGCGCCTGCCGGTTGCGACCGTGCTCTCCGGGCCCGCAGGCGGAGTGCTCGGAGCCCATCGCCTCGGTCGCGCGGCCCGGCTGCCCGCGCTGCTGACGCTCGACATCGGCGGCACCTCGACCGACGTCGCGCTCGTACCCGGGCGCCTCCTGGCCACGCGCGAGACCGAGATCGCGGGCATCCCGCTGGCGGTCCCGATCCTCGACGTCCACACGGTGGGCGCGGGCGGCGGCTCGATCGCGCGGGTCGACCCGGGCGGCGCGCTCGCGGTCGGTCCCGAGTCAGCCGGCGCCCGTCCGGGGCCGGCATGCTATGGCCACGGCGGACCGGCGACGGTGACCGACGCGATGGTGGTGCTCGGGCGCATCGACCCGGAACGCTTCCTCGACGGCGGAATGGCGCTCGATCTCCCGGCCTCGCAGCGCGCGATGAGGGCGCTCGGCAAGGCGCTCGGGACGGACGCCCTGGGCGCGGCGAAGGGCGTGGTCGCGGTTGCCAATGCGACGATCGAGCGCGCGCTACGGTCGATCTCGGTCGAGCGCGGGCATGATGTCCGGACCGCCGCCCTGGTCGCGTTCGGCGGCGCGGGCCCGCTCCATGCCTGCGAACTCGCCGCCGCGCTCGGCGCGCGCGAGGTGCTGGTCCCGCCGGCGGCCGGGATCCTCTCGGCGTGGGGACTGCTCGGCGCCGACGCGCTCCACCTCGCCTCCGCCACGCTGCTGGCGCGCATCGAGCGCGGCAAGGCCTGGCCGCGCGCGCTGGTCAAGGGCGTGCTGGCGGGCCTCGCGCGCGACCTCGCCCGCCGACATGGCGCTCTGGGAACGCTGGCGGCCACGTTTGCGCTGCGCTACCAGGGCCAGTCGTTCGAACTGCGCCTGCCCGCCGGCACTCCCTCGGGCGCGGCGCGCGACCTGCGCGCGGCGTTCGATCGCGCGCACAAGGAGAGATTCGGCTACGCGCGCCCGGAGGCCGGGCTCGAAATCGTCGAGGTCGAGTTGGAGCTGCGCCGGCCCGGGCCGCGGCTGCCCGCGTTCCCCTCGCCCAGGCACACGCGGGCGGACGCCCGACTCGGGACCCGCCGCGTGGCGCTGGCCGAGGGCGCGCGCGCGGTGCCCCAGTGGCGGCGCGAGGGGCTGGGCAGGGACTTCACCGCGCGCGGCCCGCTGCTGATCGTCGAGTACGGCGCGACCACGTTCGTCCCGCCCGGCTGGAGCGCGCGCGTCGACGCGCAATCGAACTTGAGGATCGTGCCATGAAACGCTTCGACCCGGTCCGGCTCTCGATCTATCAACACCTGCTCGCCGCCTGCGCCGAGGAGATGGGCGCCGCGCTCGGCCGCTCGGCCTCGTCGGCGAACATCAAGGAGCGTCGCGACTACTCGTGCGCGGTGTTCGACGAGCGGGGCCGCATGGTCGCCCAGGCCGCGCATATCCCGGTCCACCTGGGCTCGATGCCGCTGTCGGTCGCCGCCGCGCTCAGGCGCGGGCCGCTTTCGCGCGGCGACGCGGTGCTGGTCAACGATCCCTACGAGGGCGGCACGCACCTGCCCGACATCACGCTGGTCGCCCCGGTGTTCCTGGGGAGCGAGCGCCGCGCGCGCTTCTACGTCGCCAATCGCGCCCACCACGCCGATGTCGGCGGCATGAGCCCCGGCTCGTTGCCGCTCTCGACCGAGATGGTGCAGGAGGGCGTGCGCATCCCGCCCGTCAAGATCGTGCGCGCGGGTGTGATGCAGGAGGACCTGTGGCGACTCGTGTGCGCGAACGTGCGCACGCCACTCGAGCGCCAGGCCGACCTCGAGGCGCAGCTTGGGGCGGCGGCCGCGGGCTCGCGCCGGCTGGTCGAGCTTGCCGCGCGCAGCGGCGCGGACGAACTGACCGCCTACTGCGGCCACCTCCTCGACTACGCGGAGCGCGGCGTGCGCTCTGTGCTGTCCGGGATCCGCCCCGGACGCTACACCTTCGCCGATGCCCTGGATGACGCGGGCCACGGCGGCCCTCCGATCCCGATCAAGGTCGCGATCACGGTCGGCCGCGGGCGCGCCACCGTCGACTTCGCGGGCACGTCGGCGCAGGTCGAGGGCCCCCTGAATGCGGTCTACTCGATCACGCTCTCGGCCGTGCTCTACGCGTTCCGCTGCCTCGCCGGCCGCGACCTGCCGACGAACGAGGGCTGCCTGCGCCCGCTCACGGTGGTCGCGCCCGAGGGATCGCTGGTCCATTGCCGCTACCCGGCCGCGGTCTCGAGCGGCAACGTCGAGACCTCGCAGCGCATCACCGACGTCCTCTTCGGCGCGCTCGCCAAGGCGCTGCCCGGCCGCCTGCCG
>JBKJOC010000358.1:0-8401 GCA_046595725.1 Candidatus Eiseniibacteriota bacterium | reverse complement strand
CAAACTCGAGCGCGCTCGCCCACTGGATTCCCCGGTAGGGCGGACATGCCGCGATCCACGCCTCGAGCGCTTCGAACGCGAAGCGCGCAGGGCGTGGATCGTCGCCGAGCCAGGCGGCTTGCGCCAGCGTCACGACGAAGCCGTGACGCCCGAGTTCCCAGGCCAGCCGCGCGTCCCCGGCGGTGGCCGGATCGCGGTAGTCGAGCGTCGGGCCGAACGCGAGCGGCACGTCGGGCCCGCCGGCCGCGTCCCGGTTCCACGGCCACGCGGCGGGGTCGGGCCCCAGCGCGTACTCGCGGTCGAAGAGCGCGACCCGTCCCTCGAGAATCCCCCGCGCGCGCGCCTCGATCCGGGCCACTTCCCCCGGGAAGGCACAATCGAGGCTCGACGCAAACTCGCTCGGTAAGCCCGGCGGGATCACGGCGCCGCTCGAATCGACGAATGCCGCCCGAAATCCTCCCGGAGGCCTCGCCAGCACGGGCAACGGGAGCCCGGCCCGCCGCTCGAGGGCGGACAGGCGCGCACGCTGAAGGGCCCGCCATAACAGCTCGGCCGGACTCATCGAGCGCAGGCGCTGGAGCTTCCATTGCAGGCCGCTCGTCACCGTGCGAAGGACCGGTTCCCAGCCGGCTGAACTCGTGTCAATTGTCGGCACATCAAGCGTTTAACTTAACAGAGGCCGGGGGGTGGGATCGAACCCAAATCACCCCCTGCGCGCCTCCCCGGCCACATTTCGGGGTCATCGCGTCGAGTCCGGCAAGGTCGCGGTATCAGCGGGCGCGATCCGATACACGCGCACGCCCGGAAGCTCGGTCACCCGTGGGCGGAACCTCTCCTCTAGCCAACGCTCGAAACGGCCCGCGCGATCAAAATCCCCCGGCCGGGCCACGACCACCCAGGTGGCGCCGCCGGTGCGGTTGAGATAGCCCTCGAACTTGGGCTCCATGCGCTGGTCGACCGCGTACCCGAGCCAGTACACGCGATAGCGGCCCGGCGCGTAGTACTCGATCGGCGCATACCCACCCGTGACGACCACCGAGTCGGCCGGACTCGCCTCGCGGGCGAGAATCGCGGCGGCGCCCTTGAGGTCGTCCTTGGCGTAGCGCGGATCGAAATAGTGGTTTCGGAGCGAGAGCGCGAACAAGGCGAGGCCCGCCAGCCCGCAGGCCCAGCGCGCCCTTTGGGGCAGCGCCACCACACCCGCCGCCAAAAGCACGAACCACGCCGGTAACGCCGTCGACAGGTAACGGGGGTTGAAGGTCTTGAAGTTCATGACCGCGAAGTAGGTCACGAACGCGAGCGGCACCAGGATCGAGGTCAGGAACAGGAGCAACACGAACGGCCGCCGCCTCAAGCTCCACAGCCCGGCGAGCGCCAGTCCGCCGAACACGAACCCGGCCGCCGCGATCACAGGCAAGTGCGGCCGGAGCATCGCGAGCGAGGCGTGGTCGTGCAGCTCGCGCAGCGTCGGGCCCAGGGTGTAGCCGACCGAAAAGACGTAGAACGTGAACGGGATCGCCGGCCAGGTGAAGGTCGTCGCCCCGCGCAGCGGAGTCTCGAGCGGCAGGGCTTCCCGGCCCGGCACGAGGCGGTGGAGCTCGAGCAGGCCGAGGTAGTGCAGGGCCCACGGCAAAAAGACGAGCCCGATCGCGAGCAGGGCCAGCAGCGGTGGGACCATGCGTTCCCGTCCGCGCGGCGGACTCAGCAGGAGCGCGCCGAACGTGACCGGGATCATGAAGATGGCGTTGAGGTTGGTCAACGTGCCGAGCGCGCTCCAGAGCGCGAGCCACGCCAGGTCCCTCGTGCGCCCGGACTCCTTGTAGGCAAGCGTCGCGGCGTACGCCAGCGCCGCCCACAGGAATGCGAACGCGTAGTTGCGCATCTCCTGCCCGTACCACGTGACCATCGGCGAGAGCGCGGTGATCCACGCCGCCCACAGGAATGCACGATCGCCCGCCGCGCGCCGCGCCATGAACGCGACCGCCGGGACCAGCGCGACGCTCGCGAGGGCGAACGGCATGCGCAGGGAAAACTCCGAGTCGCCGAACAGGCCGATCCAGGCGTGCGACATCGCGGCCAGGATGGGGCCATGCGTGTTGATGAAGAAGTCGCCCCACTCGAAGGGACCGTGCGGGGAGGCCGCGCGCCAGCTGAAGATCTCATCGATCCACAGGCTCTGGTGGCCGAGGCGGAAGAGGCGCAACGCCAGCGCGACCAGCATGGCGAGGACCAGGCCGAAGGCCTGGACCCCGCGAAGAGTGGGTTTTGGGGAATTTCCGGTTCGAGCCAAGCTGCCAGTCTTTCGCGCGCGGGCGGATCGCCCGCGGGGACGCCCGGGCGAAGCTAGTAGGCGCCCTCGCGCGAAAGGACTGCCGGGACCGTGCGCGCGAGGATCCGCAGATCGGTGGCGAGAGACTGACGACGGATGTACTCGAGGTCAAGGCGCATCCACTCGTCGAATCCCAGGCGGCTGCGGCCCGAGATCTGCCACAGGCACGTGATCCCCGGCTTCACGTCGAGGCGCTTGCGCTGCCAGACTTCGTACTTCTCGGCTTCCTCGGGCAGCGGCGGGCGCGGGCCCACCAGGCTCATGTCGCCCTTGAGGACATTGATGAACTGCGGCAGCTCGTCGATCGACGTCGAGCGCAGCATCTGGCCGATGCGCGTGACGCGCGGGTCCCGGCGCAGCTTGAAGACCGGACCGTCGACCTCGTTGAGGTGCAACAGCCGGGCGCGCTCCGCGTCGGCGCCGACGTGCATCGAGCGCAGCTTGTAGAACGTGAACTCACGGCCATCCTTGCCCAGGCGCTTGGACTTGTAGAGCGCTGCGCCACGCGAGTCGAGCTTGACCGCGAGCGCGGCCATGACCATCACGGGCGAAAGGAGCACGAGCGCAACCGCGGCGCCCACGACGTCGAGCACGCGCTTGCCGACCTGGACGTAGAGGCCGGCGGGCGCATGCTGCGCCGGCACGGCGTGCGCGATCGACGGCGCCGAGACATAGGCGGGAGCGGTGACGCTGACAATCGTGCCGGCGGCGGCGAGGCGCGTCACGTCGATGCGCCCGCTCTCGCGGCGCACGCCGTTGGCGTAGCCGTTGGCGTGACCATTGGTGTGGCCGTTCGAGTGGCCATTGGTATAGCCGTTGCCGTGGCCATTGGAATGACCATTCAACGCCACGACCGGCACATGCCCGTTGGCATGTCCGTTCGCGTGGCCATTGGTCCCGTTGGAACCCGGCGAAGGAATCGCGATGGTGCTTGAGCCGTTCGTAAGAGCCTCGACGACGTGCAAGGAATGTCCGGACAATGGGCCGAGGGCGTGGCCACGGAAATCCGAAGTATCGATCAGTGACGTCGCGCCCTGTTCCGGCGCGTCGAGAGATTCGAATGGGTCGGCCGACTGCCGGGCCGACACGTTCGATTCTACCTCAGACCGGGCGGAAAAGCTCGTCCCGGTTGCCAGGGTGCTGCCCGATGAGGGGGACACGATAACGGGCTCCATCGCGCACATGCATGCGTCGCAGGTTGAATTCGCACGGCGGCCTGATCGACCGAATGGAATCCCGGGCAAGCCCGGGACTGGGGACGATGGTCCTCCAGGAATCCCGATGCCGGCGCAAGGCGGTCCTGCGGAAAAGTGCAGGGGGTGCGCGAGTCTCGAGTCGTGGGGGACGACTGTTCGACTGCTGATCCGGGCCCGAGGGCCAGGGGAATGGTCGCGAAGGGGAAAACTATTTGATCCTTGTCAATCCCTTGAAGACCCGCGGCTCGTCCCTTCTCCGAACCGCGACCAGGCACATCAACTCATGTGCCGACGACGATAACACCGCTCGGACCGGGAAACAAGAAACGATGCGATTTCTGGACAACGGGGCGGAGGAGGAGACAACGTGGGAGGCGGCGATCCGAAAGAAGCTGCAACCCCTAAGTGGCGTTGCAATTTGCAATTACGCTTGTCTGGCCCGACAAATCGCGATACACTCACCGCCGTTGCGATGGGGCCCCCGCCTGCGCCCCTCCCGTCTCTCGAATCACCACGAACCCACGGAGAACCCCGGATGCATCGCGGCCTCAAGATCAGCGTCGTCATTCCGTGCTACAACGAGGAGGATGGAATCCGGGCGGTGATCGAGTCGATGCCCTCCTACGTGGACGAGATCGTGGTGGTCGACAACAACTCGACCGACAAAACGAGCGAAATCGCCCGATCCCTGGGCGCCGTGGTCGTGTTCCAGCCGCTCAAGGGCTACGGCGCCGCCTACCAGGCGGGCCTGCCGACCGCGACCGGGGACATCATCGCGACCCTCGACGGCGACGGCACCTACCCCGCCGACGAGATCTCGATCCTGGTCGACGCCCTCGAGGACCGGAAACTCGACTTCATCTCCGGGGCGCGCTTTCCCCTGCGCAACGGCGATGCGATGAACTTCACGAACAAGATCGGCAACTGGGTGCTGACGGTGACCACCGCGATGCTGTGGTTTCGCCCGCTGCGCGACTCCCAGTCCGGCATGTGGGTCTTCCGTCGCTCGGTCCTGGCCAAGCTGCGCCTGACCTCCCACGGCATGCCGCTCTCCGAGGAGATCAAGATCGAGGCCATCGAAAAACTGGGCAGGCGCTTCGCCGAGGTCGGCATCGACTATCGCCCGCGCATCGGCGAGGTCAAGCTCCAGAAGTGGCGCGATGGCTGGCTCAACCTCTCCTTCCTGTTCGCCAAGCGCTTCGGGCAGGTCTAGCTCGATCGCCGGAGCCCGCGCCTTGACCTCGACACTTCCCGGCTTCGGTTGGTGGCGGCGCGGCGCGCTCGGCGTGGCGGTCCTCGGCCTTGCCATCTTCGCCGGGACGCAATTCGCCAACACCGACAAGCGCATCCTGCAGGTGGCCGCGGCCGGCCTGCTGGTCTACATGACGTTCCGCTCGCGGCTGATCACCGGGCTGGCACTGGCCGTGCTCTTCCTTCCGTTCCCCAAGGGCACGTCCTACGGAACGACCAACATGGCTTTCATGCTGCTGATCTTCCTGGCCTGGGTCTTCCGCGTGTCGACGGGCCGGGCCAGGGTGGCGGGCAGGACGCCGGTCGACCTGCCGATCCTCGGACTCGTCATGGCGTACGGTCTCTCGTTCTACAACGTGGCGGTTCCCGAATACATTCCCCTGGCGTGGGGACAGTTCACCCGCTTCCTGACCTACATCTTCCTGCTCTACCTGATGGTGAACATCGTGCGCACGACCGCCGACGTGCGCAAGATCTTCGTCGTCCAGTGCATCTCGTGCTTCCTCGTGTGCCTGTGCGCCGTTTTCGAACAACTCTACCCCGGCTCCGCCATCGTCCCGGGCTGGATCGACTTTTCCGCAACCTATGGCACCGGCCATGGTGTTCGCGTGGGCAGTACATTCCTCGACTACGAGCTGTTCGGGGAATACTGCGCGCTCAATCTCATCGTGCAGCTGTTCATGCTGCAGCATGCATCCTCGGTCTCGCGCAAGGCGATGATCGGAGGATTGATGGTCCTCACGTTCTACTGCTTGTTCGCGACCGTGACGCGCGGGGCCCTGATCACGTTTATGGCGGGCATGATCTATCTCGCGTGGCTGTCGCGAAAGCGCCTGAGCTTCGTTCGCCTGACAGCAGGCGTCTGCCTGGTGGTCGGCCTGATCGCGGGCGGGGACTTCGCGATGTCCCACTTCACGACATCCGACAGTGTGCTCGAGCGCCTGTTCAAGTCGGAGATCGTCAACGGCATGCCCGACTCGCGGGGGCCCGCATGGATCGCGGTCTGGGAAGAAGTCATGAAGTCGCCGGTGATCGGCCACGGCCCCTACTATTCGATCGAGAAGGGCATGGGCCTGAGGTGGTGGCCGCACAACGTCTACCTCTACTACGCCTACATCGTGGGCTTCGTGGGGCTCTTTTTCTTCCTGTGGATCCTGCGCGAACTCTGGCGGGCGAGCCGTCCCCAGGCGGCATCGATGAACAGCGGCACCTACATCCAGGGAGCGACCGTCCTGATCCGCGTGCTGCTGTTCATGTTCATGCTCGACCAGACCAAGATCGACTACCTGCGCAACGGCACCTACTCGTTCTTTGCCTGGTTCCTCTTCGGCCTCATCCTCGCCGTCAGCAACGTGGCCCGGCTCGAGGCCCAGCCGTTGGCCCTGATCGACCGCGCCGAGCCCGAGCCGGCCGTGAAGGAACGCGTGCGCGCCCGCGCCGCGGTAGCCTCGCGGCGCATCGCGGTGTCGTCCATCCCGGCGGTGTCGCCACGCAACTCGTGAGCCGTGCCAGGGCGCCGCGCCGGATGCTGGCCGGCGTGTTTGTTGCCGCGCTCGCGCTGCGGGCGGTGATCGGACTGTGGGCCAACGGCCGCGGCGAGATGGAAGGCCTGGCGGATCGCTACCAGCAGGACGCCTATGCCATGACCGCGGGATATGGCTTCTCCGCGCCGGCCAGCCACGCGCCGCCGCAGGTCGACCTGATCGCGCTCGCCGACAGCCTGGACCAGACCGGCCAGCGCATCTCCCCCGCCCGCGTGCCGGCGAAGGATCCGGCGCGCTGGCGGCCGAGCGCGCTCCATCCGCCCGCCTACGCCGCGTTCCTCGCGCTGGTCTATCGCGTGGTCGGCGAGCCGCTCTTTCCGTGGGTCAAGGCGCTGCAGGCGCTCATCGACTCGGCGGCCTGCGTCCTGGTCTTCTTCATCGGCCGGCGCTTTGGGGGCCCGCGCGTGGGGATCCTTGCCGCGTGGTGCGCGGCGCTGTTTCCGCCCACGGCCTATCTCGTCACGTCGCGCGTCGCCGATGCGCTGATGCCGGCATTCATGATCTCGATCTTTGCACTCTGGCTCCGCGCCCTCGATTCCAGGCGCATGCTCGACTTTGCGCTCGCCGGCGGGCTGCTCGGACTCGCCTGCCTGTTCCGGCCGGACTACCTGCTCTACCCGAGCTTCCTCCTGGTGGGCGCGCTCGTGTCCGTTCCCTGGCGCGTCGCGCTCCTGGGCACGTTCGTCCTCGCGCTGTCGACGTTCCTCGTGCTGGTGCCGTGGGGCTTGCGGAACCAGCGGCTCGACGGCACGTTCAATGTCACCACCCACGCCGGCGGCATGGCGCTCTACCAGGGAATCGGGCAGTTCCCGAACCCCTACGGCATCGTCTTCGACGACGACGTGATGGAGCAGGAGCTTCGCAAGGCCGGCTTCGAGGGCCTCGACGATCCGCGAGCGGACCAGTGGTTCCGCCAGCGCTACCTCTCGATCGTGCGCGAGAACCCGGGCATCATCGTGGCCAATGCGGTAAGGCGGATTCCCCTTGGCGTGATGCCGCTCTATCGCTGGGGCTTCGACAATCCCGACTACCGGTCGCACGGCTTCTACGACTACCTGAAGCAGGGACTCTCGCCCGCCGAGGCGATCCGGAAGCATCCGCTCGAGCTGTTGCGCGCCTACTGGGACCGCCTCATCTTCGGCCTGCTCGCCCTCGTGCTCCTGGCGGGCAACCTGGCGCTCATCCTGTTCGACCGGCGCCACTGGCGCTGGGGAGTCCTCCTGAGCCTGCCTTACCTGTATCTTGTGCTGTCGCACCTGCCGATCATGCTGGGAGCGCGGTTGCTCGTGCCGGCAGTGTTCGCGCAGTTCATCGCTCTCGCCTTCTGGTCCGAGCGGCTGGTGTTCCATCGCCCCGTGGAGGATTTGTCCCGATGACCGACCCGCGTCGCAGACTCAGCATCGTGACGCCGGCCTTCAACGAGGCCCAGTCGCTGCCGGCCCTGCACGCGCGGCTGTGCGAGGTGCTGGGCCCCGGACCGGAATGGGAGCTGATCATCGTCAACGACGGCAGCAGCGACGACACCTGGCGGGTGGTCGAGCAGCTCAACGCGGGCGACGCGCGCGTGCGCGGCATCCACCTGCTGCTCAACAGCGGGCACATGAAGGCGCTGATCGCGGGCCTCGATCACGCCGACGGCGAGCTCGTGATCACGATGGACGCCGACCTGCAGCATCCGCCCGCGCTGATTCCCGAGATCATCAAGAAGTGGGAAGGCGGGGCGCTGGTAGTCAACACGATCCGCAAGGAGACGGCGCACGAGAGCCTGGCCAAGCGCATTTCATCGCGCGTCTACTACCTGATCTTTCGCAGCGTGACGGGCATTCCGATCCGGCCGGGCATGGCGGACTTCCGTGGCATCGACCAGCGGGTGGTCCGGCTGGTCCGCGAGTACAAGGAAGAGACGCTGCCCGTGCGGTTCCTCCTCGCCAAGCTGCCGTTTCCCTCGGCCGAACTCGAGTACGTGCCGGCGCAACGCTTCGCGGGCGTGACCAAGTACACCTTCCGCAAGATGCTCACGTTCGCCACCGAGTCGCTGTTCAGCTTCTCGCTGGCGCCGCTTTACTTCGGGTACGTGCTGG
>JBKJOC010000095.1:0-3834 GCA_046595725.1 Candidatus Eiseniibacteriota bacterium | reverse complement strand
GGCTCGCTGTTCCAGAAGCAGCTCGAGATCCGCTCGCTCGCGGCGAAGAACGTCAAGATCACGTTCCACGCCCGCGACGTCATGCCGGACACGACCATTCTCCCGGACGTCGACCTGCCGATCTCGATCCTCGTCCACCGGGGCACGATTGACAGCCTGAGGATCTACGGCATCAGCATCCCGCCCGACACTGCGCTCGCGATCGACCATGTCGAACTGGCATCGAGCTCGTTCCGCGACACCCTCGGGATCCAGGAACTGGCCCTGACCTCGAGGACGCTCGACGCCAGGGTCGTCGGCACGATCCTGCCGCACGGCAACTATCCGCTCGACCTGTCGCTGGTGTGGCGCTACCAGACGCCGAGCGGCAGCGATGTCCACGGCGGGGGCACGCTCAAGGGTACCGTCGCGCGGCTCGACCTCGACCAGACGATCACGTCGCCGTTTACCGCTCGCCTGGTTGGAAGCCGCTTGAACGCCCTGGCCGGCGGCCGCTTCGTCGGCGAGGCGCAGGTCGCCGGCCTCAAGCCGCAAGCCCACCTGGGAATCGGACCCGAGGGCACGTGGAGCGGGTCCGCGCACGTCGAGGGGATCCCCGAGAAGTTCGCCTTGAGGGGCACGACCGATGCCACGGGCACCCCGTTCGGCCGCGTGCGCGCCCATGGTGACGTGACGCGCGACGTGGACCTCTGGTCGTTCCGGGAGGTTGTCGTCTCGCGGCCCGGGGCCCGCGGGCAGGCCACTGCGCGCGGCACCGTCCGCACCATGGCGCGCGGCCCGGCGCAGGTCGACGCCCGCGCGGAGTGGCGCAACCTGCCCCTGCCGCTCAATGGACCCTCGCAGTGGTCGAGCCGCGAGGGCCGGGCTGCCATCAAGGGCACGCTCGGCGCCTATGACCTCAAGGCCCAGGGCTTGATCGAAGGTCCCGGACTCACGGCCACGCGATTCACGATGCGCGGCCGGGGCGACACCACGCACGTCAAGATCGCGGCCCTCGACGCACGCGTCTTCGAGGGCGCCGTCAAGGGACGCGGCACGGTGGCGTGGAACCCGCTCGTGCGCTGGGACCTCGCGCTCGAGGGTAGCGGGGTCAATCCGGGAACGCGCTGGCGCGATTGGCCCGGCGCGCTCGACTTCGCGCTCACGACCGACGGCACCGCGCCCGCCTCCGGACCGCGGGGCCGCGTTCGCGTCCGGCGGTTCGCGGGCACACTACGCGGTTCGCCGGTCGAGGGGCATGGCGGCTTCACGTTCGCGGGCGGCAGCGCGGTCGTCGACACCATGGATGTGCACGTCGCGAGCGCCCGTCTCACCGGGCGGGGGGCCGTGATGGGTCCGTGGAACTTCGCCTGGACCCTGGACGCGCCGCGCCTGGGCGAACTCCTGCCGGACGCCGCGGGCGTCCTTGCCGCCAATGGCTCGATCACCGGCAGCCGTCGCGAGCCGCGCGTGATCGCGCACGTACTCGCCGACACGATCGCGCTGCGCGATGCGCGCGTCGCCCACCTGGTCGGCGACTTCGACGTCGCAGCCTCACGTGCGGGCGCGGTCGTGATCGACGTCCACGGCGACGGCCTGGCATGGCGCACGCGACGCGCGGACAGCCTCGCCATCACCGCGCGCGGCACGGGCGGCAGCCACACGCTCGCGCTCACGCTCGACAGCCGCACCGAGTCCTGGCGCGCCGGACTCGCCGGCGGCTTGTTGCAGGGCGACTGGCGAGGGACCGTGAGCGCGCTCGATCTCACCTCGCAACGCGTGGGCAACTGGGGTCTGGCCGCGCCGGCCCCGCTCTCCCTTGCCAACTCCACGGGGACCGCGGAGCTGGGAACCCTGTGCTGGCGTTCGGGCGGATCCTCCCTGTGCGCGAGCGGAGACTGGCAGCGCGGGCGCGGGTGGGCGGCGCACGCCCAGCTCGACAGCCTGCGGCTCGCGCTGATCGAGCCGCTCCTGAGCCGCGACTTCCGGCTCGAGGGCCGGATGGACGGAACGATCGACGCGCGCGCCGACGCGGCGGGAGCGATCACCGGGAACGTCGACCTGGCGCCCGGGCCGGGCCAACTCGCATTTCTGGGAGCGACCCAACCCGACTCGGTCGCCTTCGACCGCGGCGTGCTCAAGGCAACGCTCGGGCCGGCCGGACTGGATGCAAATGTCGCGATGACGTTTGCCGGGACCGACCAGGTCGCGGCCACGCTCGAACTGCCCGGCTTCCGCCGCTTCGGCCAACCGGACCGCTCGCAACCCGTGCGCGGCACGTTGCGCGCGCAGGCGCGCGACCTGCGCTTTGCCCAGGCATTGTTCACGGACCTGGCGGACACGCACGGGCGGCTCGATGCCGACCTCGCGCTCGCGGGCACGATGGGCAACCCACGGCTCTCCGGGCATCTCGACCTCGACAGCGCCCGCGCCGTCGTCCCGGTCCTGGGCATCGCGCTCGTTGAGGGACAGCTGCACCTGCGCGGCGAGGGCGGACGCCAGATGGCAATGACCGGCTCGGTGCGCTCGGGCGAAGGGCGAGTCTCGCTCGACGGCGAAGCCACGCTCGCCGAAGACGGAACGCCCGCGGCAACGGTGTCGATCCTCGGGAACCGGTTCCTCGCCGCCAACACGAGCGACCTCAAACTCGTCGCGTCGCCCGACTTGAAGGCCGGCCTCAAGGGCGACCGCGCCGATCTCAACGGCGAGATCAAGGTCACCGAGGGCGCGATCGACCTGCAGACGCGCACGCCGATCGTGCGTCCGAGTCCCGACGTGCGCATGGTGGGCGCAAGCCCGGACACGCTTCCGAGCCTGCAGAAACTCATGATCTCGGCGAACGTGCGGGTCGTGCTGGGCGACAGCGTTCGCGTCGCGGGACAGGGGCTGAGCGGACGCACGACCGGCCAGATCCTGGTGTCGCACGTTCCCCGCGGCACGACACGCGGTTCGGGCGAACTGCGTCTCGAGGAGGGAACCTACGAGGCTTACGGCCAGTCGTTCACGGTCGAGCGCGGCCGGCTGCTGTTCGCTGGCGGCTCGATCATGAACCCGGGGCTCGACCTGCGCGCGACCCGGGTGACGACGAACAACGTGACCGCAGGTTTCGAGGTGCGCGGGACGCTCGAGAAGCCGCAGATGACCGTCGTCTCCAACCCCGCGATGCCCGACAACGAGGCCCTCGCCTACGCCCTGACCGGCCGGCCGCTGGGCGACGTCTCGCAGGCCCAGGGCGCGCTGGTGGCGGAGGCGGCATCGTCGTTCGCGTTCCAGCAGGGCAACACGCTCGCATCCGGCGTGGCAAAGTCGCTCGGCCTCAAGGAAGCGCGCTTGCAGGCCGGCGAAACGCTGCAGCAGACCGCGCTCTTCGTCGGCACGCAACTCACCCACCGGCTTTACGTCAGTTATGGACTCGGGCTGTTCGAGGCGCTCAACGTGTTCCGCCTGCGCTACCTGCTCAATTCGAGCTTCACGCTCGAAGCCGAGAGCGGCAAGGAGAACCGTGCGAACCTGCTGTTCACGCGCGAGCGCTGAACGCGTCTAGTCGCGCGAACTTGCGACCCGATCCCCGCGCCCCGACGACAGGTACTCCCTTTTGCAGCCACCCTCTCCGGTCGTGAACAGGACCCCCGCCTCGGGATAGGACCACTCGTGCCCGGTCGCATCCTTGAACTGGAAGCGATAGCTGCGGCACTCGTCCCCCGCCGGCAGCGTCGCGCGGTAGGTCCCATTGTTGCGGGAGCCGAACCCGACCTTCATGGGAATACTCTCGCCGTCCAGGCGAAGCGCAGCCTCCTTCGGCGCGCGGCCGTCGCGCGCGGCGTAGCTTGCGAGGAACGTGATCGTTCCCTCCAA
>JBKJOC010000080.1:0-7757 GCA_046595725.1 Candidatus Eiseniibacteriota bacterium | reverse complement strand
CAGCGGCTTCATGGTGGAAGCGGCCAGCGGTGCGCGCTCCATCGCGTAGGCGCAGAAAGCGCGGGTCAGCGCGTCCGTACTCTTCGAACCCTCTGCCAGGTAGGGCACAGCGGTGGAGTCGGACATGCGCCAGCAGGCAAGCGCGGCCTCGCGCGCGAGTTCGGGGTCGGGGTTCGTCAGGTGGCCGGTCACGACTCCATGGGCATCGAGGTCGCCGATCTTGCCGAGCGCCTCGAGCGCCCGCGCCCTCACGCCGCGGTCCTTCTGCTCGCGCGCGGCGTAGATCAGCGCCTGGGTCCCTTGCCGCGATCCGACCTGGCCGAGCGCGAACGCCGCCTCCTGGCGCACCAGCAGGCTCTCGTCCTTCTGCAGCGCATCGAGCAGGACATGGACCGAAGTCGAGTCCTGGAGCCGGGCGAACGCGCGGCACACGCGCCAGCGCACGAGGGGGTCCATGCTCGATTGCAGGTGGCCGATGAGCCGGGAGATGTCGGTCGCGCGGGTGTCCTCGAGCATCGCGATCTCCGCCCAGACCTCGCGCGAGGCCGGATCGCGCGGCGGCCAGGGGGCGATGCCTCTCGAGGGCGTGGGGGCGGCGGTCCCGGGCTCGTTCCAGTGGGTGAGCGGCGGGATACGGGAGGCGGCCGCTCCCACGGAGTACCACAGGAGCATCGCCGGGAGCGCGAGCCAGATTGCGCGCCGGCCGCGCAACTTGCCCCGGGGCAAGTTGCGCGCCCCGGGCGTACGCAGGCCTCGGAGTCGGTCGGAAATCATGGCCGGCATTCTAACGCGTGGCTGCTGCCCCGCAAGGCGCTATCGAACCCGCGCCATCTTCCCGCGCTCGACCGCCTTGAGCCCGCGATCGTCCTGGGCGACGACCTGGTAGAGGTAGGTCCCGTTCGCGATGGTGTCCGCCCTCGAGTCGAGCCCGTCCCAAACCCACTGGTGGTAGCCCGGAGACACCCCCGGCTCGACCCGTTGGTAGACCAGCGAGCCCGACACCGAGTAGACCTTGAGCGCCACCGTTGCCGGCTGGTCGGAGTCGAGCGTGAAGTTGATCGTCACGGGCGGCGCGGCAAACGGCGTCGGGAACGCGAACACGCGGCGCAGGGCGACCCGCGGCTCGTTCGAGGTCAGGAACGAGATCCGGCGCGTCGCGCCTCCGGGGAACGTCACCACCGCGTCATGGGAGCCGGTCTCGTAGGCACCGGTCCAGCTCAGGATCCACAGGCGCCGCGAGGAGTCGGTGACGGCCGGCGTGATCACGAGGCCGGCCGGAACCTGGCCGTCGACCGTGAAGCCGAAGTCGGCGGCCGTCAGCTGCGCCGGGCTGCTGATCACAAGCTGGTAGTCACCGTTCGAGGGCGCGATGTCGCCTTCGGTGATCGCCTGCCCGTTGGCGAACAGCCGCGCCTCGAGGCGGAGCGACAGCACGAACGAGGTCGCCAGGCCGTTTCGGTCCTTCGCGCTGATCGCGAGGTCGGCGTCCTTGGGCTCGGGGCGCACGTTCCAAGTCAGGAGATAGCGCCGCCCGGCCCCGCCGTTCAACGTGTCGGGGTAGGTCGGCGTGATCGTGTATTCCGAGGGATCGACAGTGCGGGCGCCTTCGCCCGTGATCGTGAGCGTCAGGTCGTCGATGCGGCTCTCGTCCACTAGGTCGACCACCAGCGCCACCGAGTCGCCGGCGGCGCCGGGCTGGAAGCGCGCGCCCGAGATCACGGGGAAGCCGTTGGCGGTCGCGAACATGCGCGGCGCGCCGGTCTCCATCACGGTGGCGGGATCGCCCAGCAGCGTGTAGGTCTGGATCGCGCGGCGCTCGAGGCCGAACGTGTTCGCCGTCGAGATCACCGCGCCCAGGGTCATGGCCTCGCCCAGGAGGACGCGGGCGCCACTCTGGCCGTTGAATCGGTCGTGCGGCGGATCGACGAACAGGGCCCGGAAGAGCCAGACATTGAGATGATTGTTGCCCGAGCGGTCGGTCGGCAGCAGCTCGAAGTTGGTCGAGGCATAGGAGGCGATCGCGCCGGCCGAGGGGCGCGGCGGGTTGAGCGGGCCGAGTACCATGCCTTCGCCCAGGGCGTCCCCGAACGGACCTTCCTTGATGCTCGAAAACTGGTTCACGTGGCAGGAGAACGACAGGAAGAAGTATGGTTTCCCCTCGTTGAACACCAGGTCGACGTCCTGCGCGCCGCCGGTGCTCACGGTCCAGATGGACTCGTGAGCCAGGAGGACCGCGCTGCCGTGCCCCTGGAAATTGAGCACGAGCGCGCCATCGCCCAGGTTCGTGCGCAACTGGGGGCCGGTGAAGTCGCGGGTGTAGTTGCGCACCGCGTTGACGGCGTCGAGCGGCTGGCAGATCGCCGGATCGCCCGGGACGGGGCGGCCGAGCGGCAGCAGCTTCTCGCGCAGGCGGAACTGCTCGACGTTCATGTCGCGGAAGCCTCCTTCGACCTTGATGACGTTCTCGAGCTTGTCGCTGATCTTTTCGAAGACCTCTTCCTCGAACCGGTAGCAATAGCTCGTCGTCGGGTCGCCGAAGAAGCTGGCGAACGAATAGGGATCGTCCGGCATGAGAACCACCTTGTTCCGCCAGGCGGCCGTGCGATCGGTCGTCTCGTAGGCGACCAGCTTGTCGACCAGGCCAGTCGCCTGCGACACGCTGCCGGCGGAGATGCGGCCGATCGACATGTCCGGGAACGGGTCGGGCTCGGAGTTCGTGCAGGCCGGGCCCGGGGGCGTCGAGTTGTCGAGGTCGTTGACGTACCAGAAGTCCGACGCCGACAGTTCCTGCCCATTGGAGGTGCCGACCGGGCCCGAGATCAGGTGAACCGGCAGCCAGTCCTTGTCCGAGGTCCCGACTTCGCCCCGCGCGTCGTCGCTGCCGTCGCCCATCAGGACCGCAAATCGGCTCTGCCAGTTCGCGAATGCGTACTCGAACAGGCGCCGGAGCGCCCAGTCGGATTTCCTGCCGCCGTCGAACGCGTCGTAGACCTCCTGCTCGGGCGCGATCAGGACCTCGTAGCCCTGGGTCCTGCGATGGGCGGCCAGGCGCTCGGCCTGGGCGCGGAAGGCCTCGGGCGTGACCAGTACCAGCTCGGGCACACCCGGCGCGTCCCAGATCGGCGAGGCGTAGGCGCGCGGCGTCGCGGTCACGGCGGGATCCGGCAGGAGCGGCGGGTCGATCAACGCGAAGTAGCGCCTTCGCGTGCCCGGCGCCACCGTATCCTGGAAGCGGGCCGCCCAGAGGTTCGATCCGCTCGAGCGCACGAACGCGGGCGGCACGAGGAGCGCGCGCGGCGCGGTAGAATCCGTGACGTCGTAGATCGTGACCCTGGGCGCGGCGGCGCCGGTGAAGCCGTCGATCTCGATCTCGATGGGGCCCAGGGCGCTGCCCGAGTTGAGATCGAGCACGTTCTGGAACGCCCGATAGAGGCGCGGATACGTGACCTCGTAGGACCGCAGCGATCCGCCCGAACCACGGCCGTTGGCGTCGTTGACGTCGAAGTTGTAGCCACGCCAGTCGAGCCGGTTCGTGCCCGAGGCGATGCGGTCCGCGGCGAAGCTGGTGTCGGCGACCATGAGGTCCTTGCCGCCCCAGGTGCGGGTCGCGACCGGCGTCAGGAGGCCGTCACCGGGCCGCTTCCAGCGCGCCCAGACCGTGTGCTGGAACGGGTTGAGCGCCACGCCCACCCAGGTCGAGCGGAAGTTGACGACCCCGGTCGCATCGACGTCGGGCGTCCACATCGTGAGCGAGTCGGTGAAATTGAAGTCGAGGTAGGGCTCGGTCCAGCTCTGGTGGCCGGTGCAGGTGTCGCGCGGGATGTAGTTGAAGTAGAACCTGCGCTCGTACTTGCGGTAGGACGGAAACGAGGTCGGGCGCACCGGGCTCGCAAAGGCGAGGTCCGCGCTCACCTCGGGCATGCGCGCGCCCGCGGCCACGGGGTCGACGCCGAGGAAGAACACGTTGGCGTCGCCGAAGCGCCGCCGATAGTCGCTCGGGCGCTCGCTCTCGGTGAAGTTCTGGCCGTAGAAGACGATCGCGTCCTGGGCGTCGAAGGTGCCGGCCGTTCCGCCGACCCCCTCGACCACGCGGATCGGCACGGGCAGGCGCACGAATGGGGGCGACTGGCCGCTGACGTAGCCGCGGCGCGTCAACGCGAGCTGCGCCACCAAAACCCCGGCCGGGAAGCCGCGCGCGGCGAGTTGCACGTAAGGAACCCGCCAGACGCCGGTGGTGTCGACCTTGATCGACCACTCGGCCGCCGGGTCGTAGACCACGCCGCTCGTTCCCGAACCGCCCACGCCCTGGCTCGAGAACGCACCCAGCCGGCGCACCGCCCTGGGCGTGACCGTGCGATAGGCGCGCGCGGCGTCATAGTTGATCAGGCCGCGCTCGTAGAGACTCTCCCAGGCGTCGTTCCTTGCGATCGGTGCGGGCGCGCCCTCGAGCAGCGAGGCGTCGGCACCCATCCGCGGCGACCCGGTGGGGACGAAATCGACGCGGATCGTGGCCGTGGTCACCGCGCGCACGCGCCGGGTCCCAGGATCGGCCTTGAACGGCTGGATGCGGACGGCAACCACGCGCTGGTGGCGCCAGCCTCCCGAGGCCCCGAGCTCGGCCGTGGCCGCGGGCCAGGCGCGTCCACCCTCGTAGTACGCAGGATCACGATGGAAGACGCGCGTGGGCGAGAGGTCCTTGCCGTCGGGCCGGAACTCGTTCTTGCCCACCGGCTCGATCTCCTTGCCGTCGAGTTCGGGCAGGTCGGCCGTGGTCTCCGCGATCACGCGCACCGAGGCGATGGTGCCGGCCGGCATCCCGAGCAGCGCCGCCTGGGCAGGCAGGAGCGGCCGGCCCTCTTCGGCGACCGAGCCCGTGAGACCGGGCGCGTTGATGCGCCAGAACGTGCCTTCAGGCCGGGTGATGCTCGAGATCGTGTAGACGGGAAGCGTGAAGCGCAGCGTGGCCCCGCTGGCATCGGCAGTGACCAGCTCGATGGGAGCCGCGACCGCCCTGGACGGGACGGCAAGCAGGGCGACCAGGCCGAGGGCCCGGGCCAGACGTTCGAGTCGGGGACGTGCGATCATGGGCGCGCGTGACTCCGTCCTAATGGCAAATATCCGGGGATCGAATCGCAATGCCGGTGGGGCCAGGGCATCCGCCCATACCCGGCACTCCCTCCTACCCGAAACGCCCGGGCGAAGTTCGGCGCAATCGCGGATTGTCGCTCCGGGCGGGGCACGGTATCATGCTCCGAGCAGCCCGCCCCAGGAGGTCCTTTGCCATTTAAACACAATTTCGACGGCCACTTAGGAGAAAGTCTCCGCAAGCGGTCCGGGACCCTCATGAGCCGCGCCGTGCTCGCGTCGATCCTGCTCGCGGGAGTCACCGGGGCGGCGTTCGCCGCCCCGGCCCGCCCGGCGCGCCGCCTCGCGCGCGCCCTCCCTGACTCGGTGATCGCGCGCTTTCCCCACCGCGACCTGACCGCGCGCGAGCTCAACCTCGCCTGGAACCGGCTCGACCCGCGCTTTCGCCCGCGCGGAACGGGCCTGGCCCGCAAGAAGGCGTTCCTGGACCAGTTGATCGAGCGCGAGGTCATCGCCCGCGCCGCGCTGAAAGAGCCGTTCGTCATGACCGACGTCGAGTCGGCCCAGTTCCTGGCGTCGCAGGCCCAGGCCCTGAGGGACGCCCTCTACAAGCGCATCGTCATCGACAGTACGCTGGTGTTGGCGTCCGACCGCGACAGCGCGCTCACGCGGCTGACGGCCTCCGTGCGGGGCGGCGTCGTCCCGCCCCAGGCGATCGAGACTTACGCCCACACGCTGGCCGAGCCCCGCCGCGCCCTTGAGGTCAACGCCAGGATCCGGCTCCTGCTCGAGCCCGCGTGGGACGACTCGGCGGCCGCCCGCCTGGCGCGCGGCTACGGCCTGCTCGACCCGACCAAGCCCGATCCCTCGAAGCCGTTCTCGCTCAAGCTCAACCAGCGCATGCCCCAGCTCGCGCCGGCGGACACCGGCCTTGTGCTGGTGCGCTCGACCGTGGGCGCGATGACCGCGGGCGAGTTCGCGCGCCGCTTCGCGCTTCTCAACCCGTTCGAGACCGACTTTCCGGTGACTCAGGGGGCGGTCAAGGCGCGCTCGGAGCAGTTCCTGGGCCAGATGTGGTTCGGCCAGGAAGCTCTGCGCCAGGGCTTCGATCGGGATCCCGCCGTGCTCGAGAAGCTGGCGACCCAGCGCGAAGGCGTCGCGCTCGACCACTACTTCGTTCGCCACGTCGAGGCGAAGATCGACACCAGCGACGCGGTGCTCAAGCCGTTCTTCCAGAGGAACCGCGATCGCTACGCCGTCCAGGGGCACTCCCTGGTGGCGAACGTGGTCACGCCGGGGCGGGCGACCGCCGACTCGGTGCTGGCTGAACTCAAGGCCGGCGCGAGCTGGGACTCGGTCTGCGCCCGGCACGTGCCCGCGGGTCCCACGCGCGACCAGTGCGGCAGCACCTCGACCCTGCCCGACGCGTATCCCGACTCCGCGCTCGTCCAGGCGGTTCTAAAACTCAAGCCGGGAGATCTGCTGGCCCAACCGCTCGCGGGCGAGAGCGCGGGCCGCTACGTGGTGCTCCGGCTGGTCGAGCGCGTTTCCTACCGTCCGCGGACGTTCGAGGAAGTGCGCACGTTCGTGGTGCGCGAAGCCAGCGCCGAGCAGACCGAGCGCCTGCTGCAGGCCGAATTGACCCGGCTTCGGCGTGGCATGCCGGTCATGCGCAACGAGCGGGCGCTGGGCCGCGTGGATCTCGGGCCCGAGCCGGCGTCCGCCCCCGCCGCCGCCAAACGCTGAACCGTTCCCGGGAGTCCCGATGATCCGGCTGTTCGTCATCCTCGCGTTCTTCGTGTCGGGCGCCTCGAGCCTCATGCTCGAGGTGGTCTGGAGCAAGGGCCTGGGCCACGTCCTCGGCAACACGCTCGAGGCGATCACGACCGTCGTTGCGGCCTACATGGGAGGCCTCGCGCTCGGCGCCTCGTGGTCCGGCAGGTCGGGCCTCGGCCAGGCGCGACCGGTGCGCGCCTACGGATTGCTCGAAATCGGCATCGGCGTGTTCGGGCTCGTCTCCCCGTGGTTGATCCGGGCGCTCGACGGGCCACTCGGCGCCGCTTACGTCGCGTTCGGCGGCGCGAGCCCGGCGTATTTCCTGGTGCGCTTCCTCGCGACCTTCGCGCTCCTCCTGATCCCGACCACAATGATGGGCGCAACGCTGCCGATCCTCGTGTCGTGGGGATCGCGCCGCGCAGACCTGGCGCGGGTCCTCGGCACGCTCTACGCGGTCAACACCGCGGGCGCAGTGATCGGCACCGTGCTGGCGGGATTCGTCCTCCTGCCGGCGATCGGGCTGACCTCGACCGCGCTGTTGGCAGGGACGGTCAGCCTTGCGCTCGGGATCACGATGACGCTGGTCTCGCGCAGCGTGGGCGAGACCAGTGCGCCCGCCGCCACCCCCGCGCCGGCGCGGGCCCGGGTGAGCGCCGAGGCGCCGGCCGACCCCGGCCACGCCCGGCTCATGCTCACGCTCTTCGCGCTTTCAGGCGCAGTCTCGCTCTCGACCCAGATCGCCTGGACGCGCGTGGCGGCGATCCTGCTGGGCTCGTCGGTCTACTCGTTCTCGCTCGTGCTGGCGACGTTCCTGGTCGGCATCGCACTGGGCGCGGCGCTGATCGTGCCATGGGTGACGCGGAAGGGCGCGACGTGGCGGCTGTTCGCCGTGCTCC
>JBKJOC010000011.1:0-6656 GCA_046595725.1 Candidatus Eiseniibacteriota bacterium | reverse complement strand
CGGAGCGTTGTCGATCGAGCCGTAGTCCCGAACCAGGATCTTCGGGTTGTTCTGCGAGAGCACCATCGTGATCGCCGCCGTCAGCGTCGTCTTGCCGTGGTCCACGTGTCCGATCGTTCCGACGTTCACGTGCGGCTTGTTCCGTTCGAACTTCTGCTTGGCCATGCCTTCGCCTCCAGTGGCGTTGCGCCCGGTGAACCTGGGCCGTGGAGTGTGACGGTGACTGCTTGCCCGCGCGCGTCACGAAGACGCACGGGCGTAAATCATTGGAGCCCACGAGCGGGATTGAACCGCTGGCCTCGTCCTTACCAAGGACGTGCTCTACCAACTGAGCTACGTGGGCTTGTAGCGCGAGTGGTTCAGGGATCTTGCCGAGGTCCAGGCGCGGAAGGTTTTGTTCCCGCTGCGGCGACTCCGTCGCGCAAAGACATAGCTCCCCCGGGTGGCTTCTGCCCCGCAAAAGTCACCGAGGGGATGCTTGGAAAGGCGAAAGTTAGGCTACGGTCGCCCCCCTGTCAACGGGCAAAAACCCTAACCACAGCGAGAAACTGGAGCGGGAAACGGGATTCGAACCCGCGACCCTCAGCTTGGAAGGCTGATGCTCTACCAACTGAGCTACTCCCGCTCAAACATTTGCGGCCAAAGAGTTTGGAGTGGGGAGGAGAGGATTTGAACCTCTGTAGGCATACGCCGGCAGATTTACAGTCTGCTCCCTTTGGCCGCTCGGGCACCTCCCCACAGTCCGACCGCGGGAACCTACCCGATCCAGCCCCCTCCCGTAAAGCCCGACTGCAGCGAAACTTCCCCTGTGCTCCGACAATGCCGGACCCCCTGGGACCAAGGGCAGGCGGAGCCGGTTTTGGGGAGGAAGTCGCCTTGCTTGGATGCAGGAGATCAGCGATTCCTCGCCGGCCAACCCCGTCCACATCCGTCGGAGCACACTGGAGCTGGCGAAGGGACTCGAACCCCCAACCGCCTCATTACAAATGAGATGCTCTACCAATTGAGCTACGCCAGCTGGTGGATGCCCCGCCGAAACTTAGCACGATCTCCCGCCCCAGCGGAAGGCGCCGGTGTCCCGATCTCCCCGCCACACCCCCCCACCCCGCAGCCCGCGCCGACATTCCCAGGTCCGCTGCGAATTGGCCTTGCCCGAGGGCCCTCCCTGTTGGACAGTTTCTTGACATTCGAATCGACTCCCCCAGCCGATTCGGAACCGGGAGACACCGCGACCGGAGAATTCGATCCTGCCGCTCTGTTCTGGCGCAATGGAGGAGTGAATGATGCACGTCCGACGATGGTTGATGTTCACGGCGCTCGGCGCGGCCTTGCTGGCGAGGCCCGCGGGCGCAGGGGAGTTCGAAGAGAAGCGATTTCATATCGTCCCGTTCCTCGGGCGCACCTTCTTCGATGAGGACCGGCGGTTCCTGAACGGCCAGGAGCTCGAGGACTTCGTCTATTACGGCGGGCGCGTCAACGCGCGGCTGAACTGCTCGTTCCTGGTCGAGGTCGCAGGCGGCGGCACGCCGTCGGAGGCCTGCTGCGACTGGTCGGACTGGGGCCACGTGTCGGCGAACCTGGTGTGGAGTCCGGCGACCGACGATCGGGTGAGTCCCTTCGTCTCACTCGGCGGCGGCTGGTCGCGCTGGAAGCGCTCGCTCGGCGATGCGCAGGATCTCGGCACCTACGAGGGCGCAGCCGGCCTCAACGTCAAGCTCTCGGACATGCTCGGGCTCCGGCTGGAGGCGCGCGATATCCTCGCGAGCTCGCCTGATCACTTCAACGACATCGTGCTCGGCGCCGGCCTGAACCTCGGATTCGGCGGCAACGTCGATTGCGCCGAGGCCGAGGAAATGGAGGAGATGGCGACGATTCCAGCGCCCGAAGCTCCGCCCGCGCCGGTTCCCTGTCCTGACGCGGACCACGATGGCGTGTGCGACGACGTCGATCGCTGCCCGGACACGCCCATGGGCGCGAGCGTCGACCAGTACGGTTGCCCGCCTCCTGCCCCGCCCAGCCAGCTCGAGACCCAGATGATGGACAAGGGCGTGATCGCGGTACGCGACATCTACTTCGAGACCGGGAGCTGGGACATCAAGCCCGAGTCGAACCAGACGCTCAACGAGCTGTGCGTGATCTTCAAGCAGTGGCCGGCGCTGCAGATCGAGATCGGCGGGCACGCCGACGCGCGCGGCGGTGACGCCTACAACCAGGACCTCACCGAGAAACGCGCCGGGGCGGTCCTCGACTGGCTGCGCGCGAATTGCTCGGAGGCCAACCTGGCAAACTTCTCGGCCCACGGCTATGGCGAGGGGCGGCCGGTCGGCTCGAACCGCACCGCGCAGGGCATGGCCCTCAACCGCCGCATCGAGTTCAAGGTGCTCAATCCGGAAATGCTCAGACGCAACCGATAATCGACGACAGCGATCTCCGCGCCTTGCCTTGTACTTGTCCTTAAACGAGGAGCCTCTCATGCACCTGTTCCGCGTTCATGCTGCGAGATGGATGGTCCTGTTCGCTTTTGCCGCACTTCCCCTGGCGCTTTCGGGATGCAGTCACGACCTGGATGACTGCGTCGGGCCGCCGTCCGTCATCAACTACGGGCCCGCCGGTCCGGCGCCTGGTCTTGGAGCATGCGGCCGATTCGCGGTTCTCGGGGGCTCGGCGGTGACCAACACGGGGATGCTCACCACGATCGTCGGCGATGTCGGCTGCAGCCCTGCCGGTGCGGTCTCCGGGCTTCCGGTCGGCCAGCCAACAGGAGGTTCAGTCCACTCCAACGACGCGATCGCCGCGCAGGGTCAGGCAGCGCTGATTCTGGCCTACAACGACCTCGTCGCGCGGCCGTGCAACGTCACGTTCAGCGGCGTCGACCTGGGAGGCCGCACGCTGACGGGGGGCGTCTACTGCTTCGCCACGTCGGCCCAGCTGACAGGAACCTGCACCCTCGACGCACAGGGCAACAGCAATGCGGTGTTCATCTTCCAGACCGGGAGCACACTCACCTGCGCCACCAACTCGGCCATCGTGCTGATCAACGGCGCGCAGGCGAAAAACGTGTTCTGGCAAATTGGCAGCAGCGCGACCCTCGGGAACAACTGCGCGTTCCGCGGCAACCTCATCGCGCTGACCAGCATCACGATGAACAATGGCGCGAGCCTCACCGGTCGCGCGCTGGCGCGGAACGGCGCCGTGACGCTCGACGACAACGCGGTGCTGCTGCCGTAGCGTCCTGCGATGCTCGAATCGAAAACAAGAACGCCCCGCCGTCAGTTGGACGGCGGGGCGTCGTCTTTTGCCCGATAAGGCGGGCTCTGCTCAGCCGGCCGGCTTGTACGCCGGGTCGTACGTGCGAACCTTCATGATTGCCGAGCGGATCTGGCTCTCGGTCAGGATCCCCGTCTTGCCCCAGGCGGGCATCGAGCCCTTGCCGTTGTAGATCACTTCGTAGAGCTGTTCGTCCGTGCGCGTCGCCATGTAGCCATCGTCCGTCCAGTTCCGGGGCTTCGGATTGAGGGCCGCGCCGCCGGGTCCGTCGCCCTTGCCGCTCTCACCGTGGCAGAGGATGCAGCGCTCCTTGACCACCTGCTCTCCGACCGCCAGGGAAACCTCGCCGGCCACCGGGGCAGCCATCGTGTCAGCTGCGGGCGTGTTGTTCTCCGTCGTCTCCGTCGTGGTCGTCGTCGTCTCGTCCTTCTTGCCGCAGCCACCAAGGACTCCCAGCCAGACGGCACCCGCGACTAACGAAACCGCAATCCAGCGTTCACGTCGCATGTTTGAAAGACCTCCGAGAGGATACCCGACACGGCTCCAAGCCGATCGGCGCGCCCACGTGGGACGAACCGCCCGGATCATGACACGAAGAACGTGCCCCGTAAATTGCAGATGGCCCACGAAGGCCACCCAGCGAATTAGTGGGGTTTTTGTTGCGAGTCCGTATTTCGAGATTGGCGCGATCGAGAAGTCTCGGCTGCGCCATCGCTGTTCAGGCGGCGTAGCGCTTTTGATGGATGGAATTGTTCTTGAGGGCCCTCGTCTTGATCCTCCTCCAGTAATAGTCCGCCCACCGCGACGGCAGCCCGACGCGTTCTGGAAAAAGTCTCTCGCTGAGGACCTCCTCGACACTCCAGCGGTGATCGGTGAGCCCGAGACGCATCGCTGGGCTGGCGTCTCTTCGTTGCTCGGAGAAGCACTTCATGAAGTTCCGCCATACCGCAAAGACCCACAACCGCTCGGCCGCGCACTGGCGGCGCTTGGCGAAGGCGATGGTCTCGCGCTTGTGATTGGCGCCAGAGTGACGGATCAGCAGGTCGAGCAGGTTGATGGGGAACAGAGGATTGCGGGCCGTCCTCGCCGCCCGCGAGGAGATGGTCCTGTGATCGACCGTCAGGTGATCCGTCGCCCGAAGCGCACGCGGATAGGCCTGATGTTCATCCGAGTGCAGCTCAAGCGACTGCGCGTCGGGTGCGATCAGTCGGAGAATCTCGGCCACTTCCTTCTCGATCGAGCGCGGATCCGGTCGGCCGAACCGCATCTCAAGCCCGGCCCGCCGGCGCTTCTGGCCTGGCGTCATGCGACCCTTCCTTCGCAATTCAGTGTCGGTAAAGCCGTAGAAATAGTGCGACTGCGAGCCCGCCACGACATGGAAGTGAGTCGGATAGTACTGGCTGTATTCGAAGCTCTCGAAGCTATCGAGGGCGACCGGCTCGTTGATGGGACCCTTGGGACCATGATGGCGATGGACGAGCAGCGCGTGGCGTCCCAGGCGGGCGGCCTGGCGGAGCACGGTCTCGGGCGAGGTCCCGAACTCGCGGGCGATCTGGCGGGCTCCCGAGCAGGAGACGAGGCGCATCCACAGGGGTGCGAGGAGGTCCGGCCGCTTCAGCCAGTAGTCGGTTCGGAAGGTCTGAGCGCTGAAATATCGACGGCAGGTGTCGCATCGCCAACGTTGGATCCGGCCGGGGAGGTTTTTTCGGACGAAGAAACCGGCGCGGACATAGTGCCATAACTCCCTGTCCTGCCTATGAAAGTGGCAGGAGGGGTTGGGACAGAACGGGGGCGCCTGGGGGGCCTCCGAGTTGGGCACGCACCAGGACTCAGCACGCTGCGTGCCATCTGCAATTTTGAGGGCACAATCAAGAGAGAAGGGCAGGTTCGGGGCAGTTGACCTTCGAGGTCTCCTTCAACCGCCGTCGACCCACCCTCTCTCGTCCAGGGCAGGTGCGGAAGACCGGGATGACTCCGCGCCCTACCCCTTCTTCTTCGTTGACCGGGCGTATTCAGTTTTTTGGACTGCGACACTAGCTCACTTCGGCACGACCAATCTGGTGTGCGTCTCACCCCCTGTTCGGTGCCCTGACTGAGGCGTTTGGATGGCTCTCCGGGTGACTCGGAGATCTTGTTGTCTTTACGGGGCTTGCGACCCGTACCCGCACGATGGGAAACGCAACGGTCGTGCCAACTTGCACGCAATCGGCAACTGTTCCCGTAACGCGTTGTGGACATTTGAATTGCAGTTTCCACACCTTCTGGGGAGTTGCTTCGTTCGGTGAGTGGTGTATCCCCCGAAAACAGGAATGGCCACCGGGGAGGCGGCCAATGTGTTGCAGCGCTTGAAATTGAGACTGTTACCCGGGCGAGACAGAATTGTCGGTGAATCGTTACGCCAGATCCTCGACCTCCAGCCCCAGACGGCGCATGCGAGCGTACAGAGTCTTGCGCGAGACTCCGAGACGCTCGGCCGCACGGCTCTTGTTGCCCTGGGTCTCGTTGAGCGCGCGCACGAGGTCGCGGCGATCGGCCTCGGCGACCTGGGCTTTGAGATTTTCTCGCGCCGAGCCCCGGGGCAGCGCTTCCGCCCGCGCGGCCGGCATCGGCGCACGCTCGAAGAACTCGGCCAGGGCGTCAGGCGCAAGCACCTCGCCCGAGCGGGGCAGGAGGGCGAGCGCGCGCTTGATGCAGTTCTCGAGCTCGCGCACGTTTCCCGGCCAGGGGTACGACAGGAGCAGCCGCGCGGTCTCTGCGCCGATCGCCGGGCAGTGGTCGCCGCCGTAGGCCTTGAGGAAGTGGCGCGCCAGCGGGAGCACGTCCTCGTTCCGGTCGCGCAACGCCGGCAGCTCGATCTCGAGTTCGTGCAGGCGATAGAACAGGTCGGCGCGGAAGTTGCGCTCGGCGACGCCCCGGCGAAGGTCCACGTGCGTTGCACCGACGATGCGGACATCGGCGCGGCGGGCCTGGGTCTCGCCGAGCCGGAGGTATTCGCCGGACTCGAGGAAGCGCAGGAGCGTGACCTGGACGTCGGCCGGCAGCTCGCCGATCTCGTCGAGGAACAGCGTGCCGGTGTGCGCGGCCTCGACGAAGCCCATGCCGTCGGCATGGGCGCCGGTGAAGGCGCCGCGGCGGTGACCGAAGAGCTGCGAGAGCGCGAGTTCGGCGCGCAGGGCGCCGCAATTGACTGCGATGAACGGGCGGTTGGCGCGGCCGCTCTGTTGGTGGATCGCGCGCGCGACCAGTTCCTTCCCGGTCCCGGTCTCACCGACCAGGATGACCGAGAGGTCCGTGACCGCGGCCCTCGAGACCAGGTCGGCCACGCGCGCCATCGCACGCGAGGGGCCGACCAGGCCCGGGTTCGCGATCTTGCGGCCCTTGAGCCGGCC
>JBKJOC010000006.1:0-10897 GCA_046595725.1 Candidatus Eiseniibacteriota bacterium | reverse complement strand
AGGTAGTTGGAGAGCCGCCTTACCGTCGAATCGGAGATGTGTTCCATGGGGACTTTGTGAGAGTTAGAACTTTCACAAAGTCCGATCGAAGAAGGGCGCGGACGCTCGCGCCCGCGCCTCCTCGAATCGGACTCGCTTACGCGCCGGCGTCGTCGCCCGCTTCATCCTCGGCCGGGAGCATCGCGTCGAGGTCGCCCTCGCCCACCGGCTCCTCGTCCTCGATCACCACGCGCGCCACGTCGCTCACCTTGTCGTTCTCGTCGAGGTTGATCAGGCGCACGCCCTGGGTGTTGCGTCCGATCACCGAGATGCCCTTGACCGGCATGCGGATCAACTGGCCGACCGACGTCATGATCATGAGCTGGTCGGAATCGATCACTTCCTTGACCGCCACCACCGAGCCGTTGCGATCCGTGGTCTTGATCGTGATGATGCCGATCCCGCCGCGGTGGCTGACCCGGTAGTCCTCGATCTTCGAGCACTTGCCGTAACCGTTCTCGGTGATCGAGAGCAGCGTGGCGTCGCGCCGGACCGGGACCATCGAGACCACGACGTCGCCCGCCTCGAGCGTGACCGCCTTGACGCCGTGCGCGGTCCGGCCCATGGCGCGCACTTCCTGCTCGTGGAAGCGGATCGCCTTGCCCTGGCTCTTCGCCAGGATCAGGTCCTGCGTGCCGTCCGTGATCGCGGCTTCGATCATCTCGTCGCCCTCGTCGAGGTCGATCGCGTTGATGCCACCGCGGCGCGGGTTGCCGTAGGCCGAGAGCAACGTCTTCTTGATCGTGCCCATGCGGGTCGCCATCACCAGGTAGTGCTGGTCGTCGAACACCTTGACCGGCACGACGGTGGTGACGCGCTCCTCGCGGTTCATCTCGACCAGGTTGATGATCGGGCGGCCCTTCGCCGCGCGACCGGCCTGGTCGATCTCGTGCACCTTGAGCCAGTAGCAGCGCCCGCGGTTGGTCAGGAACAGGAGGTAGGCGTGCGTCGAGGCCACGAACAGGTGCTCGACGAAGTCCTCTTCCTTGGTCTTGGCGCCGATCAGGCCCTTGCCGCCGCGCCGCTGGGCGCGGAACAGCGAGACCGGGTTGCGCTTGATGTAGCCCGCGTGGCTGATCGTGACGACCATGTCCTCGTCCTTGATCAGGTCCTCGAGCGAGATCTCGCCTTCCTCGGGCACGATATTGGTGCGGCGCTCGTCGCCGAACTTCTTCTTCAGCTCGAGCACCTCCGCCTTGATGATCGACAGGATCTTCCGCGGGTTCGCCAGGATGCCGCGCAGCTCCTCGATCAGCTTGATGACCTCGAGGTATTCCTTCTCGATCTTGTCCCGCTCGAGCGCGACCAGGCGGCCGAGCCTCATGTCGAGGATCGCGTTGGCCTGGATCTCCGACAGCCCGAACGTCGCCATGAGCCCGCTGCGCGCGGCGTCGGTGTCGTTCGATTTGCGGATGAGCGCGATCACCTGGTCGAGGTGGTCGAGCGCGATCTTGAGGCCCTCGAGGATGTGCGCCCGCTTCTCGGCCTCGGCGAGCTCGAACTCGGTGCGCCGGCGCACCACGATCTTGCGGTGCTCGACGTACTGCTCGAGCATGTTCTTGAGCGGCAGCGTCTGCGGGCGGCCGTCGACCAGCGACAGCATGATCGCGCCGAATGTCGACTGCAGTTGCGTGTGCACGTAGAGCTGGTTCAGGACGATCTTCGGCTGCGCATCCTTCTTCAGCTCGATCACGATGCGCATGCCGTCGCGGTCGGATTCGTCGCGCAGGTCGCTGATGCCGGTCAGCTTCTGGTCCTTGACCAGGTCCGCGATCTTCTCGAGCAGGTTCGTCTTGTTGACCTGGAAGGGGATCTCGGTGACGACCAGCGACATGCGCCCGGCGCGCCCCTCCTCGGAGCCCACCTTCGCCCGCACGCGCATCAGGCCGCGCCCCTTCTCGTAGCAGTCACGGATGCCCTTGAAGCCGTAGATCGTCCCGCCGGTCGGGAAGTCCGGTCCCTTGACGTGCTGCATGATCTCGTCGAGCGTCGCTTCGGGCTTGTCGAGCAGGAGCACGAGCGCGTCGCAGATCTCGGTCAGGTTGTGCGGCGGGATCTCGGTCGCCATGCCGACGGCGATGCCAGACGCCCCGTTGAGCAGGAGGCTCGGCACGACCGAGGGCAGGATCACGGGCTCGGTCAGCGTCTCGTCGTAGTTGGGCCGCATCTCGACGGTGTTCTTCTCGAGATCGCGGATCATCTCCATCGCGATCGGCGTCAGGCGGGCCTCGGTGTAGCGCATGGCCGCCGGCGCGTCGCCGTCGATCGACCCGAAGTTTCCCTGACCGTCCACCAGCGGGTAGCGCATGTTGAATTCCTGCGCCATGCGGACGAGCGTCGGATAGACGACCTGCTCGCCGTGCGGGTGGTAGTTGCCCGAGGTGTCGCCGGCGATCTTGGCGCACTTGCGGTACGGGCGACCCGGCGCGAGGCCGAGGTCGTTCATGGCGACCAGGATGCGCCGCTGCGAGGGCTTGAGCCCATCCCGGATGTCGGGCAGTGCGCGCGACACGATGACCGACATCGAATAGTTGAGGTACGACGTCCGCATCTCGTCTTCGAGAAAGACGTCGGTGATCCGGTGACGGTGCAGCTCGCTCATTCCAAGGCTCCCGGGGCGGGGGTCTCCGCCCGACTCAGATGTCCAGGTTCTTCACGTAGACGGCATTCTTCTCGATGAAGTCGCGGCGCGGCTCGACCGCTTCCCCCATCAGGGTCGTGAACACGCTCTCGGAATCCGCGGCATCCGCGATCGAGACCGACAGCAGCGTGCGGCGGGCCGGATCCATCGTCGTGCGCCAGAGCTGCTCGGGGTTCATTTCGCCGAGGCCCTTGTAGCGCTGGATGTGGGTGCCCTTCCTGCCCAGGCGCTCGCTCGCGGCATCGCGCTCCTTCTCGGTGTAGCACCAGATCTCTTCCTTGCCCTTCTTGACCAGGAACAGCGGCGGCTGCGCGATGTAGACGTAGCCGCCCGAGATCAGGTCCTTGAACTGCCGGTAGAGGAACGTGAGCAGGAGCGTGCGGATATGTGCGCCGTCGATGTCGGCATCGGTCATCAGGATCAGCCGGTGGTAGCGCAGCTTGGTGGCATCGAACTCCGCGCCCACGCCGGCGCCTAGCGCCGTGATCACGGTGCGGATTTCCTCGTTCGACAGCACCTTGTCGAGGCGCGCCTTCTCGACGTTGATGATCTTGCCCTTGAGCGGCAGGATCGCCTGGAAGCGGCGATCGCGCCCCTGCTTGGCGGAGCCGCCTGCCGAGTCGCCCTCGACCAGGAAGAGCTCGCACTGCGCCGGGTCGTCCCACGCGCAGTCGGCCAGCTTGCCGGGCAGCGAGCCGCCGTCCATGATGCTCTTGCGCCGCGCCAGCTCGCGCGCCTTGCGCGCGGCCTCGCGCGCGCGCGCCGCGCCCACGACCTTGTCGATGATCTTGCGGCCGATGGAAGGGTTCTCCTCGAAGAACGTGCGCAGGCCCTCGCCCACGATGCGCTCGACGATGCCCTTGACCTCGCTGTTGCCGAGCTTGGTCTTGGTCTGGCCCTCGAACTGCGGGTCCCTGATCTTGACCGACACGACGACCGCCAGGCCCTCGCGCACGTCCTCGCCGCCGAAGCCCTCCTTGAGAGTCTTGGTCAGGCCTTCCTTGTCCGCGTAGTTCTGCAGCGTGCGCGTGAGCGCCGAGCGGAACCCGACAACGTGCGTGCCACCTTCGGCCGTGTTGATGTTGTTGACGAACGAGAGCGCGGTCTCGGCGTACGAGTCGTTGTACTGCAGCGCGACCTCGACCGCCGTGGTGTCCTCGGTGCGGTTGAAGTAGAGCGGCTTGGGGTGGATGGGCGTCTTGTTCTGGTTCAGGTGCTTGACGAACTCGGTGATGCCGCCGTCGAAGTGCCAGAGCTGGCTCTTGCCCGTGCGCTCGTCGGCAAGGCCGATCGTGATGTTGTTGTTGAGGAATGCAAGTTCGCGCAGGCGCGCCGCCAGGGTGTCGAAGGAATACTCGGTGGTCTCGAAGATCGAGTCGTCCGGCAGGAAGTGGACGAGCGTGCCGGTGGGCGATCCCATGCCCGCGCGCAGCAGTTCGAGTTCGCCCTGCGCGCTCGGACGCTTCTTCTTGCCGTCCTCGGTCCCGGTCTGCCCGCCGGCCGGGCGCGTGGCCTCGACCTTGCCGATGACCTCGACGTCGCCCGTCGGTTTGCCGCGCTCGTAGCGCTGGCGGAAGAACTTGCCCTCGCGGGCGACCTCGACCTCGAGCTGCTTGGAGAGCGCGTTGACGACCGAGACGCCGACACCGTGGAGCCCGCCCGAGACCTTGTACGAGTCCGAGTCGAACTTGCCGCCGGCATGGAGCGTGGTCATCACGACCTCGAGCGCGGGGCGCTTGGTCTTGGCGTGCAGGTCGACCGGGATGCCGCGGCCGTTGTCGGCGACGGAGATCGAGTTGTCGTGGTGGATGATCACCCGGATGGTGTCGCAGTAGCCGGCCAGCGCCTCGTCGATCGCGTTGTCGACCACCTCGTACACGAGGTGGTGGAGCCCGCGAATCCCGACGTCGCCGATGTACATGGCAGGACGCTTGCGGACGGCCTCGAGGCCTTCCAGCACGGTGATGTTGGTGGCGTCGTAATGATGGCCCTTGGTCTCTTCCATCAGGGTCGTGTCTTCCTTCGGAGGCATGCAGGCTCTCCCCGGCTCACCGCCGCGATTCCTAGTTGCGCCTGAGCACCAGGCGCACGTCGCGGATCTTGTCCCCGCCCAGGTGGGCGCGCAGACGATCGAGCAACTCGGCCTTGCGGTGGCTCAGTTCGAACATCACGTACGAATTCTCGGCCTGGACGACCAGCGCGTCGCCATCGACGCGCAGCGCCGTCGTGTGGCGGGCGAGCGCCTCGCCGGCGATCGCCTCCCACTCGAGGACGGCCCGCCAGCGTTCCACGCCCTCGGCCAGGCCAAGGCGCGCGAGCACTCCGGGCACGAGCGAGCCGATCGGCGCGGTGGCGCTGCGGGTTCCGGGGGTGTGCGGGGCGGGGTTCCTGCCCGGCATCACACCGCCGCCGGTTCGGGCAGGCGGAGCGGCATGATCAGGCACAGCACTTCCTCCGAGCCGTCGGACAAAGCGCCCTCGGGCTCGACAATGCCGGCGCTGATCGAGGTGTTGAGCCGGAACAGAACGTTCTCGGTCTCGATCGTGCGCAGGATGTCGAGCAGGTAGTTGGCGTTGTAGCCGACCTCGAGCTCGTCGCCGTCGTACCTGGCCTCGACCGTCTCCTCGCCCGAGCCGACGTCGGCGGTGTTGACCGATAGCCGAACCTCGCCCGGAGCGACCGCGAAGCGCACCTGGTGCGTGATGTTGTCCGAGTGCGTGGCAACGCGGTCGAGCGCCTCGCGCAGCGACAGCCGCGAGACCACGAGCTGCTTCGGGTTGTTCTTCGGGATGACTTGTTCGTAATTCGGGAACGGCCCTTCGAGCAACCGCGAATACACGGTCACGTCGTTCTGCCCGATACGCAGCCGGAATGCGATGTGGTTCCTCTGCGTCGAGACCGCGATCTCGACCGGGCTCGTGGCCTCGGAGGCCAGGCGCCCAAGCGCGCCGATGGTCTTCGAGGGCACGATCACCGCCTGCTTGCCGAGCCCGCCGAAGTCTCCCGTGCGCGTCGCGCGCGCCAGGCGATGTCCGTCGGTCGCGACAAACGAGACCTGCTGACCCTCGGCCTGGACGTAGACGCCGTTGAGCATGGGGCGCGTCTCGTCGCCCGACACCGCGTAGGCCGAACGCGCGATCAAACGCGCAAGGGCGGGGCCCTCGATCGTGGCCTTGGAGTCGGCTTTGACGGTCGGCAGGACCGGGAACTCCTGGTCGTTCTGGCGCGGCACGGCGGTGCGGCCCTTACCCTTGCCGTACTCGACGCTGATGCGACCCTGCGCATCCTCGCTGACCTTGACCTGGTCCTTCGGGAGTTTCCGGATGGTGTCGGCAAAGTGGCGCGCCTGGACCGCGGCGCGGCCGGGCGTCTTGACGCTGCACGGCACCGTGATCGAGGTCGTGACATCGAGATCGGTGCCGGTGATGCGCAGTTCGTCCTTCTCGGCCTCGAGCAACACGGCGGAGAGAATCGCGAGCGTGCTCTTGGACGGCACGGAGGCGAGGGCGGTCGTCAAGGCGTACGACAGATCCGATTGCTGGATCGTAAATTCCATTCGGCGTCTCCTGGTCCCGGGGCTGCCTCGGGGGGCCTCGCGGGGCCCGGCTCGAGGGCCGGTCGGAAGGTCCCAATCCGGCCTGAAACAGGGCCGCCGGAGTCTAGGTCCGCGGGCCCTTGCCGAACAAGGTCAAGCTACTGGTTATTCTCTTTTCTTTCAAGAACTTAAAAGACCCAGTAGTAGAAGAAGCTGTGGATTTGTGCACAACGCGGGAAAATCCACCTTAAACCATTGTACCCCAGCGAGTTAAAACCCATCAACTGGCCGGGATAACCGGGTCCCGATTCCGGGGGGTTCGGGAGGCCGGTTGGGGACGCCCGAATTGTCCCCAAGAGCCCTCCGCTCCGTCCCCGGGTTGTCCCCGGAGTTGTCCCCTTCAGCGACCCTCCTGGATGTCCTCGGCGAGGCGCTCGATGGTGTCGCGCATCCTGCGGTCCTCGGCCACGAGACGCTCGATCTTGCTGCAGGCGTGGATCACGGTCGTGTGGTCGCGATCGAAGAAGCGCCCGATCTCCGACAGCGAAAGCGTGGTCTGGCGGCGCATGAGGTACATGGCGATCTGCCGCGGCAGCGCCACCGAGTTGGTGCGGCGCTTGCCCTTGAGCTGGTCGCGCGTGATGCCGTAATGCGACGCCACGACCAGCACGATCGCGTCCGGATCGATCGCCAGCGACTCCGCGTGGACAAACTCGCTGAGGATCTCCTCGGCCATCTCGACCGTGGGCTCGGCCCGCCGCGTGATCGAGGTGTAGGCGATCAGGCGCAGCAGGCAGCCCTCGAGCTCGCGCACGTTGCCCTTCACGTGCGAGGCGATCAGGAGCGCGATCTCGCCCGGCAGGTAGAAGCGATCGGCCGCGGCCCGCTTTTGCAGGATTGCGACGCGGGTCTCGAGCTCGGGCGGCTTGACGTCCGTCACGAGGCCCTGGTTGAAGCGCGAGACCAGCCGTTCCTCGAGTCCCTCGATCTCCCGGGGTGGCTTGTCGGACGTCAGGACGATCTGCTTCTGCGACTCATAGAGGGCGTTGAAAGTGTGGAAGAACTCTTCCTGCGTGGCATCCTTGGTCGCCAGGAACTGCACGTCGTCGATCAGGAGCAGGTCGGCCCGGCGGTACTTCTCGCGGAACGCCAGGGTCGAGCCGGTCTGGATCGCGGCGATCATCTGGTTCATGAATTTCTCGGCCGACATGTAGTAGATCACGGCCTCGGGACGGTCCTCGCGGATCCGGTGCCCGATGGCGTGCATGAGGTGGGTCTTGCCGAGCCCCACGCCCCCGTAGATGACGAGCGGGTTGTAGAGCACTCCGAGCTTCTCGCCCACGGCGAGCGATGCGGCATGGCTCATGTGGTTCGAAGCCCCGACGACGAACGTGTTGAAGGTGTAGCGGACGTTGAGCCCGCTGTCGGGCATCGGAATGTCGCGCGGCAGGGCCGAAGCACGCGCCGGCGCCGGCATCCGGCGGGCGGGCTCGTCGTAGATCTGCGGCACCAGCGCCAACTCGGGGCGGATCGCGAACTGGATCCGCGGCAGGGCTCCGAGCGCGCTCTGGACGCAGTCGCTCAGGATGTCGAAGTAGTGCTGCTGGATCCACTCGGCGAAGAACAGGCTCGGGACTTCGAGCTCGATCACCTCGTCGCACACGCGGCGGGGCTGGACGGGCTGGAACCAGGTGTCGAAGGCCTGCTGCGAAGGCAACCGCTGCTGCAGGACCTCGAGGATTCGATTCCAGAATACCGGGGTGGGGTCGACGGCCATCGGAACGATCCTTCTCGTTTGCGGGGACAGCTCAGTTATCCACAAGGCCAGGAGTGGAGGGGAACCGCGGCCATTGGCCCTGATCGGCGGGCGCGGTCCGTTGCCTACGTCGATGAGCAGGTCTTATGCACAAAGGTGTTGGAAGCCGCAAGTTGCTTGGATTGCAACGGATAGCGGCCTCCTCCGAGGTCCCTATCCACCTCTTGTCCACAGCCGGAAGGCTTGCCGGAACTGGTTTCGGGCAGGCCTTCGAACACGGCTGAAACATCTTCGGCAACTCGTTGCAGAAATGGGATTAAGCCGCTTTTTCGGGCCCAGAATCGAGTCCGATGAGTCGCCCAAGGAAAGGCGCGAGACCCTAGCACCCGTTTCCGGGGCCCGCAAGGCGCAAAATCGAAAATCGCGAGATCGCTTACTTCGCAACGGGGCAGCAACTTACGGCATCCACCGCGGGCGTGGAAGTGAAAACGGTCCCAGAGCCATGCTCCGGGACCGCTTTCCAGTGACGTTTGTGCCAGGTGGCTCAGAAAGGAACGTTGACCCCGAGGATGAAGTCGTTTGCCAGGTCGCCCACTCCGAACTCGCCGATGATCCCGATCTTGCGGCTGGCTTCCCACTCGAGCCCGAAGCGCGCAACCACTTCGGTGTCCGTGTTGCTGCCCCCACCATCGACGCTGAAGTGGTTGATGTCGAGGCCGAGGCTCATGTACGGCGTGAGCGAGCTCGATGTGCCTTCGAGGTCGAACTGGTGGCTGCCCTCGATCGCCGGGACGAATTCGATGATCGTGAAGTTGTCCGCGATCGACAGGCCCACGCCGGCGTCGAATGCCAGGTCGAGCGGGAAGTTGTCATCCGCGGCGTGCAGCACCGGGCGGATGTCGCCGCCGATCAGGATCTCGCTCGGGTCGCTCGCCGCGAAGCCGAACTGCAGGCCCCAGTCGAACTTGGGCCCGCTCGAGAAGCGGGCCTGCCCGAGCACGCCGACATCATTGCCCACGCGATCGCCCAGCAGCAGGTAGACGCCGAACAGGTTGTCGCCGCCCCGCAGCGGGCTCGCGGGAATGAACTGCCCGAACGCGTTGGCGCCGGCGGTTTGCGTGAAGACGGCAGACAGCAGGAGCACAAGGATTGCAAGTCGTCTCATGGATCGATCCCTCGTTCGCGGTTGAAACGGCTTGCCCGGGGCGCCAGGAGCCCGAGCGCGAGCAGCAGGAGGTGCGAGCGAAGGCTTGCAGACCGTGGCCCCGCGGTCAAGCGGCAGGGACGGTGACGGGCCAGGGCGCCGGCAGGCGGGGCCGGGGGTGCCATGGCGGGGGGCGAGGACCTCGCGACGCGAGGCGATGTGCGGGAGCGCCGCGGCCCGTCGCCGTCAGCACCGCAAGGGTCGTGCCCACCTCGCATGCGGCTCGCCCCGGGCAATTTCGCGCGGACCGGTTGCCGAAGCGTCGAAAACCCGACATCGCGCGTCGACCGTTCGACGACTAGACTGCCGCCGTGCCTGCCACCATCCTCATCGTCGACGACGAGCGCGAGATCCGCGAACTGCTGCGCTACAACCTCGAGCGCCATGGCTACCAGGTGCTGACCGCGCAGGACGGTGAGGAAGGGCTCGCGCGCGCGTTCGCCACCCACCCGGACCTCGTGCTGCTCGACCTGCTGCTGCCCGGACTGAACGGCCTCGAGGTGTTGCGCGAGCTGCGCCAGGAGCCGACGACGCGCGACCTGCCGGTTCTCCTGCTCACCGCCCGCGGGGCCGAGATGGACAAGCTGCTCGGCTTCGAACGCGGCGCCGACGACTACATCACCAAGCCGTTCTCGCCGCGCGAGGTGATCGCCCGCGTCGAGGCGGTCCTGCGCCGCGTCCTGCCGCCGCGCGAATCCGAGGCGATCGAGGCCGGCCCGCTCACGCTCGACCACGCCCGTCGCGAGGCGCGCGTGCAGGGGCAGGAGCTGAGGCTCACGCCGCGCGAGTTCGAGCTGCTCTATTTCCTGGCGAGGAACCCGGGCCGCGTGTTCTCGCGCGACGAGCTCCTGACAAAGGTCTGGGGCTACGACTATCGCGGCGAGACCCGGACCGTCGACGTGCACATCCGGCGCCTGCGCGTGAAGCTGGGGGACGAAGCGGCGCGCATGATCGCCACCGTGACGGGCGCCGGTTACAAGTTCGTCGTGAAATGATTTCGCTGATCCAATCGGTCACCGGTCGACTGGTGATCGGATTCGCGCTCGCGCTCTCGGTCGCACTCGCGCTGCTGGCCGGCTACGTGGGGCGCGCCGAGCGGATCTCGGTCCTGGCGGCGCTCCAGGAGGACCTCGAGGGCGTCACTGCGCTGCTCGCGCGGAGCGCGCCTGCGGCTGCGATTCGCGCCCGCGACACGCGCGCGATCGACGCCTGGGCGGACACCACCGGTCGCGCCCTCGGGCGCCGCATCACCGTGATTGGTGCGGACGGCGTCGTCCTGGGCGACAGCGAGGTGTCGGCTGCGGACCTCGGAAAACTGCAGAATCATTCCGGACGCCCCGAGCTCCTTTCCGCCCGCGCCAGGGGGCTCGGACGCGACGTGCGCCGGAGCGCCAGCGTCGGCGTCGAGTATCTCTACGTGGCGCGCGCGCTCGTCGATCCCCCGGGAACGATCGTGCGCATCGCGCTGCCGGTGGCAAACGCCCGGGAGCACGTGTGCCGCGCGCTGTCCCTGCTGTGGGCCCTCGCCGCGATCGCGTTCCTCGCCGGCGTCGGGCTCGCGGCATGGCGCACGCGGCCGCTGTCCCGGCGCCTGCGGGAGTTCGAGGACGTCGCACGCCGCATCGAGGGCGGCGACCTCGGGGCCCGCGCCTCGGAGGAGGGCCACGACGAGATCACGGAAGTGGCGCGCATGGTCAACCGCACCGCGCAGGCACTGCACTC
>JBKJOC010000495.1:0-4373 GCA_046595725.1 Candidatus Eiseniibacteriota bacterium | reverse complement strand
GCCGCGTGGCGGAGTGGCCGAGGCGAAGGCCATCCTGGCGAACCTCGATCCGCTCGCGCTCCTGTCGCGCCGGATCTCGCTCACCGGGCTGACCTTCGAGGACGCGCGCCTGACGCTGGTGCGCAACGAGGAGGGCCGCGGCAACTGGGAGGCCCTGCTCGAGCGCAAACCGGCGCAGCTCGAGCGCTCCACGCCGTCATTCCAACTCTCGCTGGACGGCCTCGCGCTCGCGCCCGCCCGCTTCTCCTACTACGACGCGCGCGACGGCGGCTGGTTCGACGTCCACAAGCTCGAGGGCAAGCTCTCTCTCGGCAACCGCGACCGTGGCAAGAACCAGCGGATCCGCTTCGTCGCCCGGGCAAGCGGCCTGGGCGGACGCACCGCCTGGCCGATCGGCGCGCGGCCGATCGAGCTCAGCGCCGACCTCGAAGGCGAGGAAGTGGGCACCGACAAGGCGCGCTGGAACGTGCGCAGGATCGGCCTCGAACGCGGTGCCCTCAAGCTCTCGGGTCACGGCACGATCACCGGGGCCGAACAGGCACTCGCCTTCCGGCTCGATCAGACCCGTGTGCCGCTCGCCGCGCTGCTCGAGCTCCTGCCCAGGGACGAGTCGAAGATGCTGGGTGAACTCGTGGGCAAGGGAACCGTCGAGCTCGGACTGGTCGCTCTGGGCCCCTTATCCCGGGGCCGGATCCCGCGCGTGCGCGCGCGCGCGACCATGGCGGGCGGGTCGCTCTCGTTTCCGCAACGAGTGGCGGCGGTCGAAGACCTCGCGTTCGACCTCGTGGCGACGGAGCAGGGCGCGGACCTGGCGCGCTTGACAGGCCGGGTCGGGCGCTCACCGTTCCGCGCCTCGGGCATGGCGCGCTCGTGGACCGACCCGCGCCTCAAGGCGCACCTCGAGGCCAACACCGACCTCGCGGAAGTCGGCCGCTTTCTGCCCCTGCCCGACTCCACCCGGCTCGCCGGCCGCGCCGCGCTCAAGCTGGACGGCGCCGGTCCGCTCGACCGCACGTTCGGCTTTAGCGGTCAGGTCGTGCTCGCGAATGTCACGGCCACGGGGCTCGGCCTCGGTTACCCGGTGAACGGGATCAACGGCACGATCGGACTCTCGCCCGGGAAGGCCTGGGCGACCGGGCTCTCGGCCCGGCTCGGACGCAGCGACGTGCTGGTCGACGGCACGGTCGAGCGTCCGTTCCAGTTCCTCGACCAGGCGCTGGGCCGCGCGCGCGTGCGCGATCCGGGCGCGGTCGCGCGCTTTGCGCTCAGCGCACGAGCGCTCGATGGCGACCAGCTCTTCCCGCCGCGCCGGGACGACTCTGCGATGCCGCGCGTGCGGGCTGAGGGCTCATTCAGGGTGGGCGTGTTCAAGCTGCAGAAATTCGCGGGCACGAATCTCGCCGGACGGCTCGTCTACCAGGACGGCGTCACCTCGGTCTCGGACCTGGCGTTCGATGCCTACGGCGGGCAGGCGCGCGGGACCGCGTGGTTCGACTTCAACGACCGCGCGCATCCCCGCTACCAGATTCACGGTACCGCCGACCGCGTCGATGCCAATCAGCTCTTCACCGCCTGGACGCCGGCGAGGAATGTCGCCTTCGGCGTGCTCCAGATGACGATCGACCTCGACGGTGTGGGCTTCACGGCGCCCGAACTCAGGAAGAGCCTGTCGGCGAAGGGGCTGGCGCAGATCCTCGGCGGAAAGCTCGCCGGCGCGAGCGTGTTCGCAAAACTCGCCGAGTTCACGGGGGTCGACCGCTTCAAGGTGCTGTCGTTCCGCGACCTCTCCGCGCCGTTTCACATCACGGCGGGACGCGTCGTGTTCGACCCGCTGGCGATCACGACCGGCGAGACCGACTGGTTCGCGAAGGGGGCGCTCGGCCTCGACGGCTCGCTGGCGTTTGACATCGCGGCGCTCGTCCCGCCCAGGCTGGTGCCGAACCTGCCGCAAAAGCTCCTGCGCGTGGCGGGCTCGGCGCTCGATCCTGGAGGCCGCCTCACGCTCGATCTCAAGCTGCGCGGCACCGTTTCGCATCCCTCCCTGTCGTGGGATTCCGAGCGCACCGCCTCGCGCCTGCTCGAGCGCGGCCCCGAGTCCCTGCTGGCGCTGGTCCAGGCGCTGGGCGGTTCACTTGGGGATTCGATCGGGACCGGTCAGAGCACGATCGACGTCGTCGCCGGCGCGCTCTTCGACGCCCACAAGAAGGATCTCGCGAAGGAGGTCCACAGGGAACAGCAGGAGCTGGGTTCGACGGCGCGCGAGGAGCTCGAAACCTTGTTCAAGCGGAAGCCTGCCCCGCCGCCCCCGCCACTGGCCGACAGCGCGCAGGCCGGGCCGGACACCTCGCGCGCGGCGCCTCCCCCGCCGCCCGCCGCGCTGCCCGTGAACGAGCCGCCCAGGGCCCCGGTGATCGAGGCCAGTCCGCCGAACGGAGCGCCGATCGGAGCGCCGGCCGAAACCACGGCCGCGCCCGCGCGTCCCACGCTCCAGTTGCCATCGATCTTCAGGAAGAGGCCTGTGCCGCCGGACACGGCGCACGGATCAGGGTAGGAACACGAGCTTCTGAAGTCCCACCTGGCGTCCCGCGAACATCATGCGCACGAAGTAGACGCCTGGAGGCGTGCGCGCGCCTGCCGCGCGCGCGTCCCACGTGAAGCGACCAGGGCCGGCTTGAGCCTCGAGTGCCGGCCCGCGCGTGACCAGGCGGCCGCCGACGTCGAGCACATCGAATGAGACTCTGCCGGCGCGCGGCAGAGAGTACGCGATGGTGGTGCGCCCGAACGCGGGATTGGGCGACAGCGCATCGAGCGTCGCGCGCGTGGGCCCGCCGGGCGCAATGCCGACCGCGCCCCCGTACACGCCGACCCTGTAGGTGCCGACGCCGCCGTCATCGTTGACCACGGCGATGGCGTGGTATCCGGTCACGGTGGGCGTGAAGCTCGCGTGCGCCTGGCCGGTCAGGACGGCGCCTGAGCGGCCCGCCCAGTACGGAATCAGCCCATTCTGGATCGTGTTCGCGAAGAGGAGGAAGGAGGTGTTCGCCGCGCCTGTGCGCTCGAAGTAGATCGAATAGGGCGTCGCTGCGTTGAGGTAGGCGTCCCAGATCTCGAGCACGTCGCCTGGGCCCGTCGAACGCTGGGCCGGTGGGTCGTTGACCAGGAGTTCCTCCGGGCCGCCGTCCCATTCGACGACTCCGACCTGGGATCCCGACACTCGGTTGACGCGGCCGAAATAGGGCGCGAGCGGGTTGTAGGTGAAGTCGCCGACCACCAGGTCCACCAAGGATCCTGCCGAGTTCGAGGCTGCCGTGCTGTCCTTGAAGCACACCGGCTCGAGCGCGCCGCGCCCGGTCTTGTAGGTCGTCACGTCCCAGTTGTCCGCGCCGGCGCCGCGTACTCCGAGGGCGCTCCAGTAGGGTTGGGATTGGTCCATGCGGTAGCGCAAGGGCGGGCTGGTCGAGGCCGGGGTGTTGCTGAGAAGCGCGATCGGCGGCTGGCACTGTTCGACCGCCAAGCTGTAGTTCGAGACCCCGCCGTCGTCGTTGACCACGACCAGGCAATACAGTTCGTTCGCGGTTGCCGTGAAGTTCGTGATCCCGCTCGATTCGAGCAGGTTCTGGCTGCGGCCCGCCCAGTATGCCGAGGCCGTCGGGTTCCGGAAGATCAGCACCTTGGCGTCGACCCCGGGGGAGGGGCGGAAGTCCACGATGTAGCTCACGTTGGCTTCGAGGAAGATCTGGTAGACGTCGATCACCCGGGCGGTGTTGCGTACGATCGGATCATTGTCGACGATCAACTCTTCGCCGCCGCGGTCAAGTTGGGCCACGCCGCTGCCCGCGCCCATGACCCGCGTGGCCTTGCCGTACCAGGGGCCGGTGGCGTTCCTGCCTACGCGAAAATCCCCCACCACGAAGTCGACGCCGCTGGCGACTGCCGAGCTTCCGACCTGGCCGGTGACGCAGGTCGGACTGCCGGCGGTATTCGAGAAGACGGCGAGGTCGTGATTCGAGCCGGCGTCCGGACGCACCGCGATCGCGCCCCAGTACCCGGTCAACCCCGTGAAGGTGTAGAACGTCGACGCGGCGGCGGTCGCCACCGGCACGTCGTTGCCGAGAGTGACATAGCTGCACTGCGCGCGCGCGGAGCCGGTCCCGGTGGCGAGCAGGAGGATCAGCAGAAGGAGTGCCGGAACGTGGATGGATCGGTGCACGAGACCTCCGAGAATGGGCCCGACAATTGTACCCTCGCCGCGACCGATCGGACAATGCGTCCGCACCGCTTCAATCCGTGCAAATTGCCCTCCCCCGCGATTTTGGGCGTGCCCGTTCCCGGGGCGGCGGCTACTCTCGGCCGGTGAGCGCCCGCAAGACCCT
>JBKJOC010000291.1:0-2717 GCA_046595725.1 Candidatus Eiseniibacteriota bacterium | reverse complement strand
GAGCGCCTGCGCCGCCTTCGACACCTGGTCGGCGAGCTGCTTCTGCTTCTCGGCCGCGTCCTTCGCAGCCTGCTGCTTCTCCCAGTCGACCTGGCGATCGTTCTGCAGGCTCTTCGACAGGTCCAGGACCTGCTTCTGCAGTTCTTTTTGCGCGCGCGCGGCCTCCTCGAGCGCGACCGCGGTCGAGTCGTGCTGGTTCTCGAGCGACTGGTAGAGCTCGGAAAGCAGCGGGAAGCGCAGCGTGAACGTCCGGCTGACGGTCACGTTCGGGCCGCCGAACGCGTCGTTGTCGACGAGCTCGAGGTGGAACGTCGCGCTCTGGCCCGGCAGGAGCGCGAGCGGCGAGGCATCCCAGTCGACACCCGCGCTGGCGTCCCGCGGCTGGTCCGGCCAGTGCGCGAGCGGCACCCGAAACACCGCGCCCCTTTCCGACCGCGCGACCAGCGTCAGGCGCGTCAGCCCGTAATCGTCGGTACCCGCGGCCCAGATCGGGATCTTCTGTCCCTGCGGCAGGTCGAGGTCGCCCTCGGGTTGGATCACGGTCAGCATCGGCGGCTGGTCGAGGACGGGCTGGATGCGATAGGTCTCCTCGATCGTCTCCTTCGCGGTGGCCGCGCTCAGCGTGTAGGAGCCCGCGCCCTTCACCGTGAACGCGCCCTGAAAGCGTCGCGGCGCGAGCTTCTTGAGCGTCTCGATCGTGCCGCCCGGCAGCGTCCAGCGCATGCTCTCGGCGTGGCGGTCGAGGTTGACGACCACGGTCACGCGCGTCCCCGTGAGCGCGTTGACGTCGCCGCGCGTCACCGACTGGGTCTCGGCGGCGAGGCGGGTATACGCGGGGTAGGCGTAGGTCAGGTCGAAGGAGACGATGCCGGCCTGGCCCGAGAGCGCGACCGCGTACGGCGGACTCTTGACCCCCGAAACCTCGACCCAGTAGGTGCCCGGCGCGGCGATGCCGCGCACGGAGGCGACCCAGCGATCCCCCAGCTTGTCCATCGCGACGCGCTCGTTCTGCGCGCGATCGCCGCGGGCGAACACCAGCGTTGGGCGCCGCGTCGTGCCCAGGACCTGCGCGCGCGCCTCGAGCGTGGCGCCGGGAGGCACGGTGATGTCGCCGGGTTCGACGGTCAAACGGATGAGCGTGGCAAGAGCTGCACGCGGGTGCAGCAGGCGATCGAAGGAGCCGCCGAGCGGTCCCGGGAAGAGCCCGAACCCGAGCGCCCACAGCGCCACCGCGCCGCCCAGTACGAGCGCCCACCGCCGTGGCAGCGCGGGCGGGGCCAGGCGGCCGAGCTCGAGGCCGTCCGCGCGACGGCGCGCCTCGTGGACCAGCGCCGCGACCAAGTCATTCGACTGCGGGCGCACCCCGAGGCCCGCTGCGGCGGGCGCGAGTTCGAGCGCGTTGACCAGCAGCGAGCGCGTCTCGGGGAAGCGCTCCTCGGCGAGCAGCGCGTACTCCTTGAGCACGGGCGCGGTCAGGAGCGGGCGCGCGACGCTCAGGCCGAGACCGGTGATCGCGCCGCCGAGCGCGAGCGCGGCCAGCGCGTAGGGCGCCTCGGGCACGCGAGCGAGCAGCGCGCCGAGGACGACCAGCACGAACAGTAAGAGCAGGGCGAGCGCGGCAAACCGCAGTGCGCCCGCGCACGCGAGGTGCGCGAGGAAAAGGCGGCGGCCCCCGGCGAGGCGGCCCTCGAGCGCGACGGGATCGGTCATCGGGTGGGAATTCCCGAGCTCAGGCAGTAGAGCGCGACGTTGATGCCCATCCGGATCGCCTGCTCCCGCTTTTCGGGCGCGTCGGGATGGACACCCGCGTCCTCCATGCCGTCGCCGATGTCGGTATCGAAGGAATAGAAGACCACCATGCGCCCGTCGTGGAACGCGCCGAACGCCCGCGCCGGGCCGCCGTCGTGCTCGTGGATCTTGGGCAGGCCGCGCGGAAAGTCGTACATCGAGTGGAACACCGGGTGGCCGAACGGCAGCTCGACCAGGCTCGCCTCCGGCAGCACGCGCTTGAGCTCGCGGCGGAACGAGGGGTCGATACCGTAGTCGTCGTCGCACCACAGGAAGCCGCCGCCGGTCAGGTAGCGGCGCAGGCGCTCGACCTCGGCCGGCGAGAACTTGACGTTGCCGTGCCCGGCCATGAACAGCATGGGGTGGTTGAACAGCGCCTCATCCATCGGCGAGACGATCGGCGCGTCCTCGACGCCGACCGGCACACCCGCCTGGTCGCGCAGGCCGCGCAGCAGGTTCCGCAGGGAACTCTGGTCGCCATACCAGTCGCCCCCGCCGCCGTACTTGAGCCGCGCGATCGTGAATGCGGAGCGCTGGGCGGCCGCAGGGGAACTGCCCGCGCTCAAGGCGAGTGGCGTGCCCGCGCACAGGAGGGTCGCTGCAATGAGGAGCGCGGCTTGAAGACGGCGTTGCGAGGCCTGTTCAAAGAACATGGGCATCCCCTGGCCTGATGCGGGTCGACGTGCCTACCAGTCTACCCTTCGCGCCCGGCCGGGTTCCTGTGGCATTTCGCCCCGGGCATGCGAGTTTGCGGGGGCCTGACAGCAAGAAGAAAGGCCCGGCTCGAGGGGATCGAGCCGGGCCCCTGTGAATTGCGCCGCAGGGCTAGTCGACCAGCAAGGCCCGCGGTTCGGTCGTCTTCCCGAAGAGGCGGTTCGCGCTGTCGATCGCCTCGACCTCCCAAGTATAGAGGAGGCCCGAGCGCATCG
>JBKJOC010000271.1:0-2644 GCA_046595725.1 Candidatus Eiseniibacteriota bacterium | reverse complement strand
CAGGTAGCGCTCGAGCGCCTGCCGCCCGGCGGGAGTCAGGCGGTAGGTGGTGCGCGGCACGCGGCCCTCGTAGCCCTTCTGGCACTCGAGGTATCCGGCCTCCTCGAGACGACGGGCATGGACGCTCAGGTTGCCGTCGGTGGTCTTGAGTGCGGCCTTGAGGTCGTTGAAGGACAGCGACTCGCGCGAGGCCAGCGCGCTCACGATCCCGAGGCGCAGCCGCTCGTGGATCACGCGATCGAGGTCGGTTGCCGCGCGGGCGGCGTCCTCCACGCGATTGGTCTCGGCCGGCGTCTCGATGCGCGGGGCGCGGGAGGCTCGGCTCATCGTCAACCTCCGTAGCGGCGGGCGATCACGAGCCCGAAGCCCAGGTGAAGTCCGCCGAATCCGAGCGCGAGCAAGGGGTCGCCCCAGGAAGCCGGCGCGAGCAGGGCGGTCACGCCGAGCGCGGCGAAGGCGAGCCCCATGATCGGCACCACCTCGCGCGTGATCGCTCCCCAGCCGGCGAGCAGCGCCGCGCCATAAAGTGCCATCCACGCGCCCGGCAGCAACGCCCATGTACCGGCGCGCGCCAACGCGAACGTCAGGACGCCGCCGATCCCGAGGGGAACGAGGAAGCTGGTGAAAAACCTGCGCGCCGGTCCCGCCGTCATGTCCTCGCCGGTCGCGCGCGCCTTCGCCCTCAGCGCGATGCCCGCGAGGAGCGCCGCGAGGGCGAGTTCCGCCAGCCAGGTCAAAAGCCAGCCGGCCTCGCCCGCCTCTGTCCGCGCGGATCTGGCGACCAGGGTCGCGGCCAGAGCGCTCGCGCCGACGAGCGCGGTGCCCTTGCCCGGCACTGCCGAGAACGCGCCGGCGCGGGCCATGGTCTCGCGGATGTAACGCAGGTCCTCGCGGGCATGCTGCTCGAGCGCGAGCGGGACGGGGTCGTTCGGGGAGGTCGCCACGCGGCCATGGTGCGGCGCAAGGCCGAGCCTGGTCAAGTGCTTTGCCGCGCAGACTCCTGTAGGGTCGCCGTCATGTCCGACTCCACCATCCGCCACGCCCACCCCGTCATGGACCTCGCGGACGTGCGCCGCCTGTTCCGGGAATACGCGGCGTCGCTCGGCTTCGCGCTCGATTTTCAGGGGTTCGAGGACGAGCTGGCCGCGCTTCCCGGCGAGTACGCCGAACCGCGCGGCGTGATCCTCCTGGCGGCGCCGCCCGGAGCCGGGCCCTGGGGAGTGGTCGCGCTCCGGCCGCTCGAGGACGAGGGCTGCTGCGAGATGAAGCGGATGTACGTGCGGCCCGAGGCTCGGGGCACGGGACTCGGCCGCGAGTTGGGCGAGGCGATTGTGGCCGAGGGGCGCCAACGCGGCTATCGCGCGATGAGGCTCGACACCATCGACACCATGACGCCGGCGATCAAGCTCTACGAGTCGCTCGGCTTCCGGCCAATCGCGCCCTACCGCTTCAACCCAATGCCGGGCGCGCTGTTCTTCGAGGCCAGGCTCTAGCGGGACTCCCCGGCCCCGGCCGCGAACTCCGCCCGACGCAGCGCCGCCGCCAGGCGCGCGGCCTTGCGCCGCTGCTGGGACCGCCTGAGCGCGACCCCGAGGTAGGTGGGCACGAGCCCGAGCCCGGCGAGGAACACGAAGACCAGGACCCCCAGCGTGGCCACCTCGCGATTGCGCGCGACCAGGGTCGCCAGCTGCGCGCCGAAAACGAGCAGCGGCCAGCGCCACGCCGCGCGCGAGCCATGGTAGCCGAGCAATCCGAGGCCGGTCGCGCTCGCGGGCAGGATGACGTTGAAGTAGACGGGCGCGTCCCAAGCCTCGCGGCGTCCCGCGAGCTCGGCGGCGGCCCACCACCCGAGCGCACCGATCGTGAGCGCGAGCAGGAACAGGATCCGGTCGCGCGCCTCCGCGGTCACGAGGTCATCTCGGGCACATGCGCCGGCACTTCGAGCTTCGCCGCGGTGGCTTGGACCACCTGCTCGACCGAGACGCCCGGGGCGCGCTCGACCAGCAGGAAACCCCGGGGCGTGACGTCGAGCACCGCCAGCTCGGTGATCACGCGATGGACGACGCGCACGCCGGTCAGCGGCAGCGTGCACTTCGGCAGGATCTTCGAGGCGCCGTCCTTCGAGGCGTGCTGCATGGTGACGATCACGCGCTGCGCGCCCGCGACCAGGTCCATCGCGCCGCCCATGCCCTTGACCATCTTCCCGGGGATCATCCAGTTCGCCAGGTTGCCTTCCTGGTCGACCTCCATCGCGCCCAGGATCGAGAGGTCGATGTGGCCGCCGCGGATCATGGCGAAGGAGTCCGCGCTCGAGAAGAACGACGCGCCCGGCAGCACCGTCACGGTCTGCTTGCCGGCGTTGATCAGGTCGGGATGCTCCTCGCCCTCGAACGGAAACGGGCCGACGCCCAGGATCCCGTTCTCGCTCTGGAACGACACGTTCATGCCGGGCGGCACCAGGTTCGCCACCAGCGTGGGCATGCCGATCCCGAGGTTGACGTAGTAGCCGTCCCGCAGTTCCTGCGCCGCGCGGCGCACGATCAGGTCGCGGCTCACGAGCGCGCCTCGCCCGCGGCGGCGCGCGTGCGCACCGTGCGCTGCTCGATCCGCTTCTCCTCGTCCTTGCCCTCGAACAGCCGGTCGA
>JBKJOC010000227.1:0-3028 GCA_046595725.1 Candidatus Eiseniibacteriota bacterium | reverse complement strand
CCGCGACCACACGCTCGAGCCGCACAACTTCTTCCTGTTCGTGGTGGCGCTGCTCTCGATGATGTCGCCGCTCAAGAAACTGTCCAACGTCAACTCGACGCTGCAGGAGGGCCTCGCCGCGGGCGACCGCATCTTCCGCCTGCTGGACACCCCGGCCGCGATCGCCGACCGGCCGCACGCGCGGCCGGTCGCGGGGTTCGCCGATGCGATCCGCTTCGAGGACGTGCGCTTCGCTTACGGCGAGGGCGGCACGGTGCTCGAGGGGCTGAACCTGGCCCTCAACAAGGGCGAGACCGTCGCGCTGGTGGGACCGAGCGGGGCCGGAAAATCGACCATCGCCGACCTCCTGCCGCGCTTCTACGATCCGACCGGCGGCCGGATCACGCTCGACGGCCAGGACCTGAGGGAGTTGCGCCTCGCCGGGGTGCGTGGGTTATTCGGCATCGTGCCGCAGGAGACGATCCTGTTCCACGACACAGTGGCCCGAAACATCGCCTATGGCCGGGACGACGTGCCCCAGGAGGCGATCGAGGCGGCCGCGCGGGCGGCCAACGCGCACGAGTTCGTGAGCAGGCTGCCGCACGGCTATGACACCGCGATCGGCGAGCGCGGCGTCAAGCTCTCGGGCGGCGAGCGCCAGCGCATCGCGATGGCGCGCGCCGTGCTCAAGGACCCGGCGATCCTGATCCTCGACGAGGCGACATCCGCGCTCGACTCGGCGAGCGAAGCGCAGGTGCAGGAGGCGATCGAGCGCCTGCGCGTGGGTCGCACCGCGCTCATCATCGCGCACCGACTCTCGACCATCCAGCGCGCCGACCGCATCGTGGTGATCGAGCGCGGGAAGATCGTCGAGGAGGGTCGCCATGGCGAGTTGCTCGCGCGCGCCGGCCTCTACGCCCACCTGCACGGACTCCAGTTCCAGGGAAGGGACTGAGGCGCGTGGGCGCGACGGACGTGCTCCTCGTCCGCTTCGGCTCGCTCGGCGACGTCGTGCTCGCGTGCGCCGCCGGGCAGGCGCTCGCCCGCGCGCGTCCCGAGCTCCGCATCACGTTCCTGGTCAAGGAGGAGTACGCCGCGCTGGTGCGCGCCCAGCCCTGGGCGCACTCGGTGTGGGCGCTCGCCCCGGGTGAGGAACGGCGCCCCCACGGCCTCCTGCCCTGGCGCGAGCGGATCGCCCTGGCGGCGTTCGGGTTCGCCGTCGACCTGCAGGCCAGCCCGCGCAGCCGCGCCCTGCTCGCCGGGCAACGCGGGGTGCTGCGCTGGAACGCGGCGCGCTGGCAACGGCGGCGTTGGGTTTCGCTCCGGTGGACGCGCCCCGCAGAGATCGTGCCCGAGTGGCGGCGCTTCGTCGCCGCGCTCGCGCCGCTCGGGGTCGATCCCGCGCTCGCAGATCCACCCCGTCTCCGAATCGACGCCGCGGCGGCAGCCCGCGCCGAGGCCATGGACCTGGATTGGCCGGGAGGGCCCATCGTGTTCCTTGCGCCGGGCGCCCGTTGGGAAACCAAGCGCTGGCCCCAGGAATCGTTCCTCCGGACCGCGCAGTCGCTCGCCGAAGCGGGCCATCGCGTGTTGCTGGGGGGCGACGCGGGCGACCGCGCGGCCCTGCCCGCGCTCGCCGCATGGGCCACGGCCGAACCCCGCGCGCTCTGGTTCGAGGGCCCGCTGCCGGACCTGGCCGCCGTGGTCGCGCGCGCCGGGCGGGGGCTGACGAACGACACCGGCCTCATGCATCTGGCGGCCGCGGTGGGAGTTAAGCTGGTCGCGATCTTCGGATCGACCCATCCCGGGCTGGGGTTTCCGCCCGCCGGGGACGGTCACCGGGTGCTGTGCGCGAATCTCGCCTGCCAGCCCTGTACGCTCCATGGCCGCGAGCGCTGCCCGCTCGGGCATCACCGCTGCGTCCGCCAGTTCGCCCCGGCGGACGTGCTGGCCGCGCTTGGATCCGCACTCGAGGATTGACCCGGGCCGCGATTCAAGGCATTCTCCGTGCGCTCGTGCCTGTGCGTCTTCGTGCCTGCAGGCTGTCCGATCGAAGACCCGTTGACAACGGTTCCGACGCCTCGATTCCCCCCTCGACTTCCGTCTCCGGAGGTGGTTCATGCGCAGGTCCCCCTTGGTCGCGCTCGCGGCGCTTTCCGCGCTGGCCGTACTCTCAGGCGCCGCGCGCAGCATGCCGCGGGTCTCCGACTTCGGCCCCTACCTCGTGCCCTCCAACGGCGAGGACGTGAACCAGCTGCGCGCCCGCAAGGCGGCTGCATCCATGACGGATCCGGCGGCGAAGATCGAATCCGGCGTGAGTGAGCGCGCGGCCGTGATCGCCAGCGCCTACGCCCTCAAGTTGCGCCGCGTCACGCTCGAGCCCAGCGTCGCATTCTCCTCGCCCGGAATTCCGGTCGACGAGGCCGCGCGCATCTACCTGCGCATCGACGGCGCGCAGGTCGGCGCGCGCCTCGGGGAGCTTCAAGGCCTCGGCGTCCAGCCGGTCAACGTGGCGGGATCGTACGGGTTCCTCGAGGCCTGGGTGCCCTTCGACCGCGTCGGCGCCGTGGCGGCATTGCCGTGGGTGCGCCTGGTCGGGATGGCGGGGATTCCGGCTTCGGACATCGGCCAAGAGCTGAGCGAGGGCGATGCGATCCATCGCGCGAACCTGGCGCGGACCGCGTTCGGCATCGATGGCACCGGCGCGAGGGTGGGCGTGATCTCCGACGGCGTGCTCAACGCGGGGTTGGCGCAGGCGTCGGGCGACCTGCCCGCGGCACTCGCCATCAACGTCGTCGGCACCGGCGACGAGGGCACGGCGATGCTCGAGATCGTGCACGACCTCGCACCCGGCGCGAACCTGGCGTTCTCCTCCGGTAACGGCGGCGCGGCGGCGATGATGGCGGCCCAGAACTGGCTCGCCGTCACCGCGGGCTGCAACATCATCTCCGACGACCTGTGGTTCCCGCGCGAGCCCTATTTCGAGGATGGCGCGGTCGCGCTCAATGCCGCGAACCTGGTGACCAACAACAACGTGGTCTACTTCACC
>JBKJOC010000144.1:0-4859 GCA_046595725.1 Candidatus Eiseniibacteriota bacterium | reverse complement strand
TATTGGAGGACGCTGCATGCGTTGGAGCGCAGGGGTTTTTGTTGCCTTGATCGGTCTGATCCTGGTGGCTGGTACGGGTTGCAGGAAGATTCCTACGGAGAATACGGATCGCAATCGTGCGCCCGAGACCTACCTCTCGGCCGCGCCGGTCGATTCGATCGCCGGCGGGGGCCTGACGCGCGTCCCCCACCGCTATCGCGCCCAGTGGTCCGGTGCCGACATCGATGGCGAGGTCGCCGGCTTCTTCGTCGCAGTCACCGAGACGACCGTCGACCTGGCCTCCGGCCGCCCCTTGCGGCTGCCGGCACCGAAGCCTTCCGACTATCGTTTCACGACGTCCCGCGAGAGCCTGTTCACGTTCAGCGTGATCGAGGGTCGCGGTACGGATCGGGAGCACGCGCTCTACGTCTTCGCTGTCGACAACCAGGGCAAGGTCGATCCCACGCCCGCGGTCACGCATTTCGTGGCGCGCGACCAGCACCTGCCCATCGTGCTCTTCACGAGCGCCGTGGGTCAGGGGATCATCTATCCCTCGAATGGCGTGGGCGGCATCACGGCGACCCCGTTCACGCGCGCGTTGGCCGACACCTTCGAGCTGCCGCTGCATACGATCCGGGACACGATCCCGTCGGGTGGGAACGTCCACTTCGAGTGGCGCGGCTTCGACCCGGACTTCGGCTCACGGATCACCGGCTACCTGTTCAAGCTGACCGAAAACGATTTCATCCGGACGGACTCGACCGTGACCTCGGTCGACTACGGCACGCCGCTTTCGCCGAATCCGGGTGTGCTTCCGATCGGTCTCAATGTGTTCCGGATCCGCGCCATCGACGAGGCGGGGGGCACGACCCAGCCCGATGCCGTGCGCCGGTTCTTCGTGAACTTCAGCCCCGACACCTGGTTCTCGGGCCCGGATCCCAACGATCCTGCGCTCGCCGGTCGCCTGTTCACGGACTCCCTCGGCACCTACTTCGAGACGCTGCAGGGGCCGCCGGCGGAACAGAGGGGCCGGCCGGTCGACTTCCCGGGAAATCCCATGACCGACACGCTCGAGCTGCTGCCGGCCGAGCGCCCGGTGACCGATGGCCTCAACGGCCGGGTCAAGACGATCATGGAGCAGCGCACGCTGCTTGACCGCACCGTACGCGACTACATCCGCAACGAGAACGACACGGTCGCGTTCGGCTCGCTGCTGGTGGCGCGCTTCGGGGGATCGGACATCGATTCGCCCTACCGGGTTCGCGGAGGCTCGCCGGACAGCGTGAGCCGGCTCTATCGCTCGGGTCCGCCGAACGGATCGCCGGTGGCGTTCCAGGCTCGACTCGTCACCCAGTTCGCGAACGGGGGAGCCGAAGAGCCGCCTTTCTCGACGCCGTTCCCGAACGTCGATCCGCTCGATCCGCTGGTCAACCGGACGGTGCTGTTCACGCTCGACCAGGTCGACAACACCGGCAAGGCCTACTTGCAGGTGCGCGCGGTCGACGGTGACCGCACGAGCGACAACCGCATCGGCGACGTCACGCGCGACGCGGCCCTGTTCGAGGCGACGGGCAACGTCCTGCGCTCGAAAATCTTCACGTTCTTCACCAACTTCCAGCCGGGCATGCTGCTCGAGTCGCCGACCCCGGGAACCCTGCTCAACCCGGCGGGAGACCGCTTCACGCTCACGCTGCGCGCGACCGACCCGGATCCTGACCCGGCAAACCCGCGGCTTGGCGCTGGCACCTACAGCACGATGTACTTCGCCATTCGGGCGCGCATCTACGGCGTGAACGAGCAGCCGGGCCCCGAACAGGGATGGCAGGACCCGGTGCGCGGCAATTATCTCCCGCAGCCGGGCGCGTTCTTCCCGTACACCGCGCCGATCTCCCTTGAAATCGTCGTCCCTGGCGACCTTCCCCCGGGCCCTGCGTTGCTCGAGATCGAAGTCGCCGACAACGTCGAACGTTCCAAGGCCCGGATCATCCGAGTGGTGGTGCCGGTCTACTGGAGGGTGGGGCCATGACCGGGGCCAACCACTCCTTCGTGCGAAAGGTCGTGAACGGCATGTCGCATCGAACCCTTCGGCGCGTTCTGGCGCCGCTCCTGTTGCTCCCGGTCCTCATGGGTTGCGGTCACAAGTCGGGCCCCGGGCCCGTCAACCTCAGGCCGCAGATCCAGATCTCCAACGCCCCGATCGAGGGCACCCAGACCTTCTATTCGGTACGGGTCAACTGGTTCGCCTCCGATCCGGATGGCCGTGTCGTGCGCTACATCTACGCGACCGACCCGCCCGTCATGGGTGACACCACGTGGGTCGAGACCACCTCGAGCGAAATCACGCTGTTCTTCAAGTCGCCCCAGCCGAACGATCCGCTTCCGCCGCGGGGCTCGATCATCATCTCGCGCGATTACCACACCTTCGTGGTCAAGGCGATCGACAACGAGGGCGCGGCTTCTGCTCCCGCCACCCGCTCGTTCACGTCCCGCACGACGGCACCCTCGACCCTGATCACGGTGCCGCAGCCGACGGACCAGCAGCCGGCGTCGACCCTGCCCTCGATCACGATCCAGTGGATCGGCACGGATCCGGACGGCGTGATCTCGCAGAAGCCCGTGAAGTACAAGTTCAAGCTCGTCCAGGCGACCGACATCAATCCCGGAAATCCGACGGGAATCACGGCGCTACAGGTGCAGGACTTCTTCGGCCGGGACGCGGACAATTTCTTCGCCGACTGGGACTCGGTGGGGGGGGACACGACCTCGAAGTTCTACGAGGGCCTGACGCCCCAGACCGTGTACTACTTCGCGATCGTGGCGTTCGATGAAGCGGGCGCGTTCGAGCCACGCTTCAGCCTGAATTCCAACGTGCTCCAGTTCAGGCCGACGCTCGCCAAGCTCGGGCCCACGATCACCGTATTCAACCAGTTCTTCTCGCGCACCCAAACGGTGGGCGGAATCTCCCTCAATCCGTCACGCATCTACACGCTCGAGTTCCCGGCCGATCAACCGATCAAGTTCAACTGGTTCGCCACCACGGGAGTGGGCGGGATCGTCACCGGCTATCGCTGGGCGCTGGACATCGAGGGCCAGGACATCGGCAACGAAACGCCGCGGACAGACGACAGCGATTTCCAGCACTGGAGCAACTACTCGCTGAATGAGACCAGCACCATCGTGGGCCCGTTCGCGGGCAGCCTGGATTCCACGATCACGCACTTTTTCTACCTGGAGGCGCGGGACAATCTCGGCTTCGTGTCCCTGTTCACAATCCGGCTGCGCATCGTCAAGCCGCGGTTCGATCGCGCCCTGCTCGTGATCGACGACATGTACGGCACGCCAAGCGAACGCGTGCGCACGCCGTCCGACCCCCTCGGTACTGTGCCCTACAAGGGTGGATTCCCCATGGAAGCGGAGCAGGACTCGTTCCACTTTGCGGTCGGCGGCTACCCGGATTCGCTCAAGATTCTGGGTTCGCCGGGCCAGGATCCATCTGCCCTGAGCCAGCCCGGAGTGTTTGCCGGATTTGATTACGATACCCTGGACTACCGCTTCTACGGCAGCGCCACCGTCCTGCTCGAGGATCTGGCGCGTTACCGGGTCGTGGTCTGGTATACGGATCAGGCTTCGGCGGCGCGCTCAGGTTCCAAGTTCGGCAGCAACAGCCCGGCCACCGGCATTCGCCTGATCAACAGCGTGAACCAGCTCAACACCTTTGCCGTCTACCTGAAGCAGCAGGGAAAAGCCTGGATCCTGGGCGACGGAATGACGACCGCGATCGCGAACGGCTATTTCAGCCGCTTCGGCGTCGGTTCCCCGCGATTGCCCTACACGTCAGGCGAGGACCCCAGGACGAACATCCTGCGCGAGGGCAACTTCCTCTACGACTTCGCCCACCTGCGGTCGGAGCTCAACACCGCGGGAAGCCCCGTGACTTCGCTCACGCTCAACCAGCAGCTCCAGGCCGCGATTCCGTATCTTCCGGAGTTCGCCTGCCCGCCGGGTACGCAGCCTCCGCCGGAGCGCACTTGCGATCCGCGCATCGGGCCGTCCGCTGCCAAGACCGCGCTGCGCTGGGCGGGTCTGCCGCGCCTGACCCTTGCCGCGTTCCGCGGCGCGAACGACATCCCGAAGCTTCGCAGCATCAACCTGACGTGGGTGATCACGAAGCCGTTGTTCATAACGGAGGGCACCGGGGCGGCGTTTCGCTCGGTCGTCGACACGCTCTACCTGTGCCAGGCGCGCACCTACGATCCAAACCGGATCCAGATTCCGCCGAGCGACGGTTTCCCGAACGCGATCGACTACTACGGCAGCGAGCATGGCGAGGTTGTCTGGTTCGGCTTTCCGCTCTACCACTTCGAGCTCAGCCAGGCGCGCCAGGTCGCCCGGATCGTGCTGCACAACCTCGGCGTCGACCCGAATCCAGCGCTCAGGTCCGGACCCCATGGCATGATCTCCACTTCGGGCGCGCCGCGGGAGATCGACTGGGGCGCGACCGTTGACAATAGGAGGACGTCCCGTTGAGGAAGGACCCTCGCCCGGCTCCGGGTCGCCTGCTTTTGGCCCTCGGCCGTATCCTGCTCGTGATGATCGCCACCCTGGTGTCGTTCGGCCCCGCGCGGGCGGGGACCAGCCTGCTGCCCTTCCCGCGGATCGAGTTCCGCGCCTTTGCCGGTGTCCCGTCCTCCCTGGGCGCCGACAGCACCGTGAGCGGGAAGATCACGTTACGCTGGGTCCGCGACCGCGTGGCCGAGCAGCGCTCGGACTTCGGCGGCTATCGCATCTGGCGCGCGACCAGCGTGCGCGACACGACGAACATGGAACTGCTCCGGCGCTTCACCATTCGCGGCCGCACCGCCGGCGACACGCTGGCGAAC
>JBKJOC010000272.1:0-5118 GCA_046595725.1 Candidatus Eiseniibacteriota bacterium | reverse complement strand
GCGTCCTCCATCACGGCGCGCATCCCGCGCTCGTCGATCTCGCGCATGGTGAAGACGTGGACGCCGGCCTGCTGGATGACCAGCCGCTCGGGTGCGTCGATCGAGCGCGGGCCGACGATCACGGCCTGCGAGGGCGAGACCTTGGGCCTGAAGCCGCCGATGTTCGTCAGGTCCGGGTCGCCCAGGCCGAGCGCGATCGCCAATGCCATGCCGTGGATATTGCCCGAAGGCGTGGTCTCCGGCGTGTTCATGTCGCCGTGGGCGTCGAACCAGATGAGGCCCATCGCCTGGTTCTTCTTCCTCAGGTGGGAGCCAAGGCCGGCGGTCGAGCCGATCGCGACCGAGTGGTCCCCGCCCAGGACAACGGGGATGCAGCCGTCCTCGAGCGACTGCTCGACCGCGATCGCCAGCTCCTGGCAGGTCTCGAGGATCGGTCCCTTGTACTTGAGCTTCGAGTCGCCGTGCTCCTGCTGCTCCGGATGCTTGACGCGCACGTCGCCGAAATCCTCGACCACGTAGCCAAGGTCCCTCAGGCGAGTACCGAGCTCCGCCACGCGGAGGGCCGACGGTCCCATGTCGACGCCACGGCGGCCGGCGCCCAGGTCCATGGGCGCACCAATGAGTCGCACCCGCTTCAAGGTCGCGGTGCTGGTCGTGGTTGCCATTTGTAAGTCCTTGTGGGATCAGGTTTTGTGGAGTCCGTCGCGGCCTCCCCGAGACCTGATTCTACCCCTTGTGGCCGGAAGTTTGTGGATCGAATCGGTGACCGTACGCCGGACCTCCGGGACCCCCGCGAACCAGCCCCAAGCTTCAGCCGACAACGGCTTTGCTTGAGCGCGAGGCGCGGTGGTGCGAAAGTCGCCGCGCTACGACGCCTTCCGCGTCCCGCAAAATCTTCCCGCACCGCGGCGGCCCTCGCGCCCCCGCCCATGGAGCCCCGATGACCCCGTCCGAATCGCCGTTCCACTCCCGCGGCTGCGCGCACATCTCGCGGCGCGACTTCCTGCGCGGCTCGGCCGCCGCGGGCGCGGGCGTGGTGCTGTCACGCTTCGCGTTCGACGCCTGGGAGCCCGCGCTGGCGGCCGCCGCGGAGACCGCGCTGCCGGCGGTGACCAGCTTCCTGAGCCAGGACCAGGTGGCGGAACTGCTCAAGCTCGCGCGCGGCAAGGGCGCGCCGTTCGCCGAGGTGTATGGCGAGTACACGATCAACACCGCGTTCGTGGTCGACGAGAACGAGCTCAAGCGGGTGCAGTACGGGATCCTCTCGGGGGTGGGCGTGCGCGTGCTCGACGGCGAGGTCTGCGGCTACGCCTACGCCGACGAGTTCGGGATGCCCGCGTTGCGCGAGGCCGCGCGCGTCGCCGCCGCGGTGGCCGCGAAGGACGCGGCGGGCCCGCCCAGGGCATTCGCGGTTTCCAGGGCGGTTGCGCCGTTCAAGCTCTCGCGTCCCGCTCCCCTGTTCTCGACCGAGGTCGAGAAGATCGAGCTCGCGCTGCGGGCCAACCAGTCGGCGCGGGCGAAGGATCCGCGCGTCAAGCAGGTGCAGGTCACGCTCGCCGACACCGCCAAGGCGATCCTGATCGCCAACAGCGAGGGCCTGTGGGTCGAGGACCGGCAGTTCGTGTCGCGGATCGCCACGCAGGCAACCGCGATCGAGGGCCAGAACCGCCAGACCGGCACCGGCATCTCGGGCGGCGCCGTCGAGGCCGACTACTTCGATCGCGCCGAGACGCCCGAGCAGACCGGCGGCCGCGCGGGCGAGGCCGCGGTGGCGCTGCTCGCGGCCGTCGAGGCCAAGGCGGGCTCCTACCCGGTCGTGATCGCGCCGGGCTGGGGCGGCGTGCTGGTCCACGAGTGCTTCGGCCATTCGCTCGAGGGCGACGGCATCCGCAAGAAGACCTCGATCAGGGAGAAGCAGTTCGGGCAGAAGGTGTGCTCGGACATCGTCGAGATCTACGACGACTCGACGGTGCCGAACTCGCGCGGCTCCTTCAAGGTCGACGACGAGGGCACGCCCGGGCAGAAGACCCACGTGGTTGAGAAGGGCATCCTCAAGGGTTACCTGTGGGACCGGCTCAACGGCGAGCTGACGGGCAACAAGTCGACCGGCAATGGCCGGCGCAACAGCTACCGGGACTTCCCGATCCCGCGCATGACCAACACCTACATCAAGGGCGGGACGTCGAAGCCCGAGGACCTGATCGCCTCGGTCAAGAACGGCGTCTACTGCAAGAACATGGGCGGCGGCTCGGTCAATCCGGCCGACGGCAACTTCTCGTTCGCCGTGACCGAGGCCTACCTGATCGAGGGCGGCAAGCTCGCGGGCGCGGTCAAGGACGTGACGCTGACCGGCAACGCCGCCGACGCGATGCTCAAGGTCGAGGGCCTGGGCAACGACCTTCACATCGATCAGTGCACCGGGACGTGCGGCAAGGACGGACAGTTCAAGCCCGTCGGCGTCGGACAACCCACCGTCCTGTTCTCCGAGATGACCGTGGGAGGCACCCGTGGCTGAGGCGACTTCGAAGACCAGCGCCGCGCTCGCCCAGGCTGCCGAGTTGGTGGTGGCCGCGGCGACCAGGGCCGGAGCCCAGCAGGCCGACGCGCTCGTCGAGTCGGGCAGCCAGTTCCGGGTCGACATCCTGCAGGGCAAGATCGAGAACCTGAAGCAGTCGCAGTCGCGCGGCCTCGGCCTGCGCGTCTTCGTCGACCAGAAGGTCGCGCTGGTCTACACCTCCGACCTGCGCCCCGCCACGCTCAAGGATCTCGCGGGCCGCGCCGTCACGCTGGCGCGCAAGAGCACCGCCGATTCGTTCGCCTCGCTGCCCGAGATCCCGCCCGCGAAGGCGGCGGACGAGGACGTGCTCCAGCTCTTCGATCCCGCGGTGCTCGAGCTCTCGGCCGAGAAGAAGATCGCGATGGCCAAGGAGATGGAGAAGAGCGCTCTCGACTACGACAAGCGCATCCTGCGTTGCGACGGCTGCACCGTGCAGAGCGGACTCGGCGAGACTTTCCTCGCCAGCTCGCTCGGGCCCGTCGTGAGCTACCGCTCGACGGCGATCGGCGCATACGTCAACCCGCTGGCGGACGACGGCCCGCGGCAGCAGTCGGGCGGGTTCGGCGACTTCCAGCGCGTGCTGTCGAAGATGCGGGCGCCCGCCGCGATCGGCAAGGAAGGCGGGCGGCGCGCCGTGGCCCGCGTGGGCGCGCGCAGCGTGCCGGCGCAGAAGGTGCCGGTCCTCATGCATCCCGACATCGCCGGCAACTGGCTGCAGAACATGTTCGCCGCCTTCTCGGGCGAGCAGGCATTCAAGAAGACCTCGTTCCTGACCGAGAAGCTGGGCCAGAAGATCGCCTCGGACCTGGTCACCCTGGTCGACGACGGGGTGCTCAAGGCCGGCGTTTCGTCGGCGCCGTTCGACGGCGAGGGCGCGCCCTCGCAGAGGAACGTCCTGATCGACCGGGGCGTGATGAAGATGTTCGTCTACAACTCGTACTGGGCGAAGAAGGCGAAGGCGAAGTCGACCGGCAGCGCGAACCGCAGCTATCAGGGCGCACCGGGCATCGGTCCCAAGAACCTCTACATCACGAATGGGACGTCCTCGCTCGCGGACATCATGAAGTCGGTCGAGCGTGGGTTCTACATGGTCGACCAGGGCGCATTCGGCTTCAATCCCACCAGCGGCACCTACTCCTACCAGGCCGCGGGTTTCTGGATCGAGAAGGGCGAGATCGCGTTTCCGGTGGACGAGATCACCTGCGCCTCGACGACGCTCGACATGCTGGCGGGGATCTCGATGGTCGGCAACGACCTCGAGTTCAACGGCGGCATCAACTCGCCCACGCTCAAGATCAGCGAGATGACGGTCTCCGGCAAGGCAAGCGCCGGCTGATCCCTCACCCTGCCTGAAACCGCAGAAGGGCCCCGACGCAAGCCGGGGCCCTTTTCGTTCTGCCGCTTCGCTCGAGTCGAGATCGGCGATTACTTCTTGGAACCGCCCGACTGCTTGCCGCCCTGCGAGCCGCCGCCCTTGCTGCTGCTGCGACCGCCGCCATCGTTCCCGCCCGAGCCCGACTTGCCGCCGCCGCCGGAATTGCCGCCGCCGCCCGCGCCCTGCGTCGACTTGCCGCCGCCGGACTTGCCAGAGTTCTGGCCACGCGAGGAGCGTTCGTCGGCGTCGTCGCCCGAGGCGCGCACGGAGCCGTCCGTGTCCGTGTCGTCCTCTTCGTCGTCCTCGTTATCGGTCGCCAGCGTGGTGTCGTCTTCGTCGTCGCCCATCGGGCGATTCTGGCGATCCAGTTCCTGGTCTTCGTCGTCTTCGATGTCGACGTTGGTCTCTTCCTGGTCTTCGGGCGTCTGCATGCGCTTGGCCATGGTTCCATCCTCCGTTCAAGATGTGAACAGTCCTTGTTTCGATACCGCCTGCCGCGTGGAGGCGGATTGCAAGTTCTCTGCCACCCCGCTTTCCCACTGGCACGCGCGCAAAACCGGAAGGCGCGCTGGCGGTTACGCTGCCCAAGTACTTTTGATCGTTTCGGGAAAGCCCACAAAGGGCCGCCTCAGGGTCCACCATTTCTGGATTCTTCCGCGGCGGCCGGCGTTTAGCATGAGACATGACCGATCAGGGACCCATCTTCCTGCTCTCCCCCGCCCACTGCGGCGGCAAGCGGGCGCAACTCGTCTTGAATCCGGACGCGTCCTTCGAGCTCGCCGTCCGCCTGCGGGGGCCGGGCGCGCCGCTCGGCGAGGTGTTCTCGTTCCTGAGCGGCCTCTACTTTCGCGGGAAGCTCGCCTACGCGGAACATTTCGGGAGGGCATTGTGGGGCGCGGGCGCGGCGGCGCTCGTGATCGCGCCGGGCTATGGACTCGTACCGGCGCGCCAGGTCGTCACGCTCTCCGACCTGCGCGCCATCGCCCTGGTGGGCGTCACGCCCGCGGACGCGCGCTTCCGCGATCCGCTGGCGCGCGATGCGACCGCGCTGGCGCTCCTGCTCGAGCCCGGAGCGCGTGTCGTCCTGCTTGGCAGCATCGCCACCGGCAAGTATGTCGACGTGCTCGAAGAGGTCCTCGATGGGCGGCTGCGCTTTCCGCAGGAATTCGTGGGGCGCGGCGACATG
>JBKJOC010000174.1:0-4254 GCA_046595725.1 Candidatus Eiseniibacteriota bacterium | reverse complement strand
GTGCCTCCGGCAAGCGACATCCTGTGCACGGGATTGTGGCAGTCGGCTCGCGGGGGGTCGTTCGGGGGGAGGGAGTCAAGGGGAGCGGGAACTATCCTAGCACGCTGCGAAATCAGGCACCAGCCATGTTTGACGGTGTCCGGACGAACCAGGTTTGGCTAGATTCGGACCATGAATCGGGCATCGGCGCAACATTCCGGCGGACCTTGAGTGAGCACCCTTCGCCTGCTCGCCATTCTCGCCCACCCCGACGACGAGACGCTCGGTGTCGGCGGCACGCTCGCGCGCTACGCCGCTGAGGGGGTCGAGACCTACCTCGTCACCGCGACCCACGGGCAGAGCGGGCGCTTTCGTGAGCATCGCCTCGGCGAGCCCGATCATCCGGGGCAGGCGCGCCTCGCCGAGATCCGCGCATCCGAGCTCGACCAGGCGGCGCGGGTGCTCGGGATCCGCGAGGTGAACCTGCTCGGCTACATGGACGGGCAGCTCGACTCCGCCGACCCGCACCAGGCGGTCGCGCGCATCGTCGCCCACGTGAGGCGCATCCGGCCCCAAGTCGTCGTCACGTTCGGCATGGACGGCGGGTACGGGCATCCCGACCACGTCGCGATCTGCCAGCTCGCCTCCGCGGCGATGATTGCGGCCGCCGCCCCCGGGCTGCCCGACGCCGGCGAGCCCCACGCCGTGTCCAAGCTCTATTACATGGCGTGGCCCGAGTCCGCAATGGCCGCCTACCAGGAGGCTTTCAAGAAGCTGACCTCGATGGTCGACGGCGTCGAGCGCGAGGCGCATCCGTGGCTCGAGTGGCAGCTCTCGGCGCGCATTGATACCCGCGCGTGGTGGCCCCAGGTCTGGCAGGCCGTCCAGTGTCACGACTCGCAGGTCGCGAACTACGCGAAGCTCGGCGCGCTCTCGCCCGAGAACCACGAGGGCCTGTGGGGCCGCGGCACATTCTACCGCGTGTTCAGCACGGTGAACGGCTCGCGCGCGCCCGAGAGCGACCTGTTCGACGGGCTGCGCGGGACGGCCTGACCCGAGGATCATTCCGGACCCACCATTGCGGTAGCTGTGGCGCCCGCCCTCCCGATGCGGCATCTTGAGCGCACTCCAACGGAGGTTTCCTTGAACCGCGCCATGTTCCGATTCGCCGCCGCTGCCGGCGCCCTTGCGTTGGCCGCGTGCGAGGGTTTCGACAACGCGATGGGATGGGACGCGCTCTACGAACTGGTTCGGATCTCCAATACCAGATAAGGGAATCGCCGTGCCCATGACCGACCGCAACGCCCCGCTTGCACTGGACCCCGCTACTTTTCGCGCACTGGGCCATCGCCTGGTCGACACCATCGCCGAGCGCCTGTCGGCGATCCCCGACGGCCCCGTCACGCCGGGCGAGACTCCCGCCGAGGTGCGCGCCGCGCTCGGCCTGGGAGGCGGGTTGCCCGAAGAGGGCGAGGATCCGGGCGCGCTGCTCGAGCGGACGGCACGGCTCCTCTTCGACCACTCGCTGTTCAATGGGCACCCGAAGTTCTTCGGCTACATCACGTCCTCGCCTGCGCCGATCGGCATGCTGGGCGACCTGCTCGCGGCGGCGGTCAATCCGAACGTGGGCGGCTTCATGCTGTCGCCGGCCGCGACGGAGATCGAGGCCGAGACGGTGCGCTGGATCGCCGAGCTGATCGGCTACCCGACGTCGACCGGCGGCCTGCTCGTCAGCGGCGGCAACATGGCGAACTTCGTCGGGTTCTTCGCCGCGCGCGTCGCGCAGAGCGATTGGGAGATTCGCGCGCAGGGATCAGGCGTGCGCCGCCTGCGCGCGTACGTCTCGGGCGAGACTCACACCTGGATCCAGAAGGCCGCGGATCTTTCCGGCATCGGCACCGACGCCGTGCGCTGGATCGAGACCGGCGCCGACCAGCGGATGAACCTCGAAGCCCTGAAGCGCGCGATCGACGCCGACCGCGCAGCGGGGGACATGCCGTTCCTGGTCGTGGGCACCGCCGGCTCGGTGAGCACGGGCGCCGTCGACGACCTGCCCGCGATCGCCGCGCTGTGCAAGGCCGAGAAGCTGTGGTTTCACGTTGACGGCGCGTACGGCGGATTTGCCGCCGCTGTGCCCGACGCGCCGCCCGAGTTGCGTGGCCTCGCGCTCGCGGACTCGGTCGCGGTCGATCCCCACAAGTGGCTCTATGCGCCGCTCGAGGCCGGCTGCGGCCTGGTCCGCGATCCCGCGCGCCTGATCGCGGCTTTCTCCTACCACCCGCCCTACTACCACCTGGACGAGGCGCTCAACTTCGTCGACTTCGGCATGCAGAACTCGCGCGGATTCCGCGCGCTGAAGGTGTGGCTCCAGCTCCGCCAGGTCGGCGCGGCAGGCTACCGGCAGATGATCGGGGACGACATCAAGCTCGCGCGCGTCCTCTACGAGGCGGTGGTCCGCGAGCCCGAGCTCGAGCCGTTCACCTGCGCGCTGAGCATCGCGACCTTTCGCTTTGTGCCCGCCGACCTCGAGGCGCGCCTGGCGGCGGGCGAGACGCGCGTGGTCGAATACGTCGACGAGCTGAGCAAGGCGCTGCTCGTTCGCCTGCAGAAGGGCGGCGAGGCGTTCGTCTCGAACGCGGTGCTCGGCGGGCGCTATGTGCTCAGGGCCTGCATCGTGAACTTTCGCACGCAGCGCGCGGATGTCGAGGCGCTGCCCGGGATCGTGGTGCGGACCGGACGGTCGGTGGACGCCGGCATGCGGCCGGCGGACTTGTAATGATCGGGACCACTCTCGGCCGCTACCGGATCCTCGAGCCCCTGGGCGAAGGCGGCATGGGGCGCGTCTACCTTGCCGAGGACCCGACGCTCGCGCGAAGGCTCGCGATCAAGGTCCTGCCGCCCGAGTTCGCGGCTGACGACGAGCGCCGCGGAAGGCTCCTGCACGAGGCCCGCGCCGCTTCCGCGCTCAATCATCCCAACATTCTGACGGTGCACGACCTGGGAGACGAAGGCGGCGTTCTGTTCGTCGCCATGGAGCTGATCGAAGGCCGTTCGCTGCGCGAGTGGGCGGGCGCGCAGGCGCGCACGACGGCCGAGGTGCTCGCCCTCGTCCGGCAGGCCACGCGCGCGCTCGGCGTCGCGCACGCGGCCGGGCTGGTGCACCGCGACCTCAAGCCCGAGAACCTCATGGTGCGCGCGGACGGGCTGCTCAAGATCCTCGATTTCGGGCTGGCCCGCAGCGTGTCGCCGCGTCACGACGGCGCGACCATGGCGCAGACGATGCCGGGAACGATCCTCGGGACGGCGCCCTACATGTCGCCGGAGCAGGTGCTGGGCCAGGTCGCCGGGCCGCCAAGCGACGTGTTCTCGATGGGGACGCTGCTCTACGAGCTTCTCACGGGCCGGCATCCGTTCGCCGCGGGCACGCCGGTGGACACCATGCACCGCATCCTCCACGAGACGCCGGCCGCGCCCTCGAGCCTTGCGCCTGGCGTTCCGTCCGCGCTCGACTTTGTCCTCGCCAAGGCGCTGGCCAAGGACCCGGGGCGCCGGTACGGCAACGCTCGCGACCTCGATGTGGATCTCGAGACTTGCGAGTCGAGCCTCGGCTCCGTGCCGGTCGCGCCCACGAAGGGCACCCCGAGCGGCCCGGCGTCCCCCACGTCGGCTCCGCGCTCGATCGCCGTCCTTCCATTCAAGAATATCGGCGGCAACCCGGACCTCAATTACCTGGGCGTCGGCCTGGCCGATGCCGTGATCACGCGGCTCTCCTCTTCGCCCGACCTGATCGTGCGCGCCACGTCCTCGATCGCGCGCTACGAAAACCAGAGCGTCGATCCCATGCACGTCGCGCGCGAGCTCGAAGTCTCGGCCGTGCTCGACGCCTCGTTCCAACGCGCCGGGGAACGGTTTCGCGCGACGGCGCGCCTGGTCGAGGCGCCTGGAGGGCAGGCGTTGTGGGCGGGGAAGGTCGACCTCAAGTTCGAGGACATCTTCGAGGTCCAGGACGAAGTCGCGCTCGGGATCGCGAACGCGCTGACGGCGCGACTGGTGCGCGCCCAGTTCACCCCGTCGCCCCAGGCATACGACCTGCTGCTGCGCTCGAAGGACGCGGTACGGCTGGGGAGTGGCACGTCGATCCGCGAGGGCATCGCTTTTCTCGAGCGGGCCGTGGCGCTCGAACCTCGCTACGCCGACGCGTGGGCGGCCCTGGGAGGGTTGCGCCAAGGCATGGCTGACAGCGGAATCGATCCGGACCTGCGCTGGTACGTGCGC
>JBKJOC010000026.1:0-3215 GCA_046595725.1 Candidatus Eiseniibacteriota bacterium | reverse complement strand
AGCAACAGCAGGATCGGCCGCGTGTAAAGGGGCAGGGCGCCGTCGAAGCGCATGAGGGCTCCGCCGCCCACCGCGCCTTGATCGAGCGCGCTCAAGGCCGCGGCGACCACGCCAGGTCCCACCAGGGTGTCGGCATCGACGAAGACCAGGAGCTCTCCGGTCGCGGCATGGGCTCCCGCGTTCCGCGCCCGCGCGATCTGTCGGCACTGGGCGGCGACAACACGCGCTCCTGCCTGGCGCGCCCGTGCGGCCGTGCGGTCGCCCGAGGCGTCGTCGACGACGATGACCTCGTACGGCCTGCGGTGTGCGCGCGCGGCGGCGTGCACGGCCTCAATCGTGTGCGCGATCGAGCGTTCCTCGTCGTGGGCGGGGATCACGAAGGAGATCATGGGGTCATTATCGGCGGCAGGACGGAACATCCGCAGGAATCACGGGAGCCGGCGAGGGCAAACCCGGCCCCGGGCGGGAGCCCGGATTCCTGCGGACCATGGCGCTCCACAGGTGCCACAAGGGTAGGCCTGGAAGGCGGGCCGGTCAAGTCGGGCACGGCCACTCCCGGCCGCGCGGGCTTTCATGGCGGCCCAGCGCTTCATGCGCAGCGCGATGTCCTTCTCGGCCCCGAACTCGGTCGGAGTGTAGAACGCACGCTCGCGCAGCTCGTCGGGCAGGTAGTCCTGGGGCGCGTACGCTTCGGGCGCGTCGTGCGCGTAGCGGTAGCCCTCGCCATAGCCCAATTCCTTCATGAGGCCGGTCGAGGCGTTCCTGATGTGGAGCGGAACGGGCGCAGCGGGAGTCGCCTTCGCGGCTTCCTGGGCCTCGCCCCACGCCCGGTAGACACGGTTGGACTTGGGACAGGTCGCCAGGTAGACCGCCGCCTCGGCGAGCGCGAGTTCTCCCTCCGGGCTCCCGAGCATGTGATACGCCTCGCGCGCCGCGAGTGCGATCCCGAGCGCCAGGGGATCGGCCAGGCCGACGTCCTCGGCGGCAAAGCGGATCGTCCGCCGGGCAATGTAGTGCGGGTCCTCACCACCCTCAATCATGCGCGCCAGCCAGTACAGCGCGCCCTGGGGGTCGCTGCCCCGGAGCGCCTTGTGATACGCGGAGATGTGATTGAAGTGTTCCTCGCCCGACTTGTCGTAGCGCGCGAAGCGCTTTTGCAGCGCGTCCTCGATCACGGCGGCCGTGAGCCGGCCGTGCGGGCCGGCATGTTCGGCCGCGGCCTCGAGCGCGGTGAGCGCGCGCCGCGCGTCGCCGTCGGCCTCGCGCGCCAGGCGCTCGAGGGCGCCCTCCTCGACCTTCAGGTCGAGCGCGCCCAGGCCCCGATCGTGGTCCGCCAGCGCGCGCCCCAGCATGGTCTCGAGGTCGGCTGCTGGGAGCGGCTCGAGCACGAACACGCGAGTGCGCGAGAGCAGCGCCCCGTTGACCTCGAACGACGGATTCTCCGTGGTGGCGCCGATCAGCGTGACCGTTCCCTTCTCGACGTGCGGCAGGAACGCATCCTGCTGCGCCTTGTTGAGGCGGTGGATCTCGTCGACAAACAGGATCGTGCCGCGCCCCGCGCGCCGCCGCTCCCCGGCCTGCGCCATGATCTCGCGAATCCTGGGCACGCCGTCGGAGACGCCGCTGAAGCCCACGAACTCGTGTCGGGCGTGGCGCGCGATCAACCGGGCAAGGGTCGTCTTGCCCGTGCCCGGCGGGCCCCAGAAGATCATCGACCCGGGGGCGCCCTTCTCGATTGCGTCGCGCAGGGGCTTGCCCGGAGCGAGCAGCGCGGCCTGCCCGACGAATTCCTCGAGCGTGGCCGGGCGCATGCGCTCGGCCAGCGGCGGGCGCAGGACGGAGGAACCGAACAGGTCCACGGCCGGCCGCTCAGGCCGATTCGCGGCCGCGGCCCGAGAGCGCGGCCTTGAGCAGGGCGACGGCGTCCTCGACCGAGCTCGGACGGCCGAGCCTGAGGCCCTCCTCGTCGAGGCGCTGGAACAGCTCGACGATCTGGGGCGGCTCGATGTTCGACGCCTTGAGTCGCGCCGCGTCGGCGAAGATCTCCTCGACGCTGCCGCGCGCCGTGATCTCCCCGCCCGCGACCAGCACGTAGACGAGGTCGGCAAGGTCGGGCACGGCGTGGACGTCGTGGGTCGCGGTCACCATCGTCATGCCGTTCTTCGCATGCAGTTCGTTGAGCAGCGCCGAAAGGTCGCTCTTGGACGTCGGGTCCAGCCCCTCGAACGGCTCGTCCATGACCAGCAGCTCGGGCTTGAGCACCAGGGCGCCGGCGAGCGCGACCTTGCGCTTCTCGCCGCCTGAGAGTGTGTGGCAGACCTTGTTCCTCAAGTGCGTGATGCCGACCTCCTCGAGCACGGCGTCGACCATGCGGTCGACCTCGCGCTCGGGATAGCCGTAGTTGCGGGGCGAGAAGGAGACGTCGTCCCACACCGTCGGCGCGAGGATCTGCTCGTCGACGTTCTGCAGCACCACGCCGACGCGCTCACGGATCTTGTTGAACGAGCGCGCGGGGTTGACGCCGAACACCGAGACGTCGCCTTCATTGGGCTCGAGCAGGCCCAAGATGTGATAAAGCAGCGTCGACTTGCCGCTGCCGTTCGGTCCCAGGATCACGACCCGCTGGCCCTTCTGGACGACGAAGTCGAGCCCGCAGAGGTGCACCTGGGTGCGGTCGGCGTAGACGTGCCGCACGCACGAGACGCGGATCGCGATCTCTTCGCTCATCGTCCCTCCAGCCAGAACCGCGCCCCGAGCGCCGCCGCCCCGAGCGCGAGCGGCACGAGGTCGAAGGCCGAGAACTCCGCCCAGTGCCGGCAGCCGCACACGCGCCCCGAGTGACCCCTTATGTGCATGATCGCATAGAGCCGCTGGCTGCGATCGTAGGAGTGGATCACGAGCTGGCCCAGCCCCTCCCCGACCGTCCGGAAATCGCGCGGCAGCCCGCGGCCCGACAGCCCGCCGCGCAGCCTGAGCGCGGTCCACATGCGGTCGGCGCGGTCGATCAGGCCGAAGAAGGCCCGGTAGGTCAGGAACAGTCCGTCGCCCACCAGCCGCGGCGTCACGCGCGCGATCGGCGCGAACAGGTCGGGATAGGGAGTGGTCGACACCAGGAGCACAGCCACGAGGCTGCTCGAGAGCGAGCGCAGGAGCAGGAGCACGGGCGTCTGCCAGGTGCCGTCCCAGCGCGAGAGCAGGTAGAGGCTCGAGAACAG
>JBKJOC010000172.1:0-4605 GCA_046595725.1 Candidatus Eiseniibacteriota bacterium | reverse complement strand
CTCGGGCCGCGCTTCGTCCTGCGCATCGAACGCGCAAGCCACGCGGTGAGGCGCGGCGCGCGGCTCTCGTGCACCACGCGCGGTGCCGTCCGCCCGGCCGACGGCGCGCTGGTCCGCGCGCTCGCCGAGGTCGAGGGCCCGCTCGCCGCGACCAACCCCGGAGGGTTCGATGGCCGCGCCTGGTCGCGCATCACGGGGCTTGCGGGCCGCGCCCGGCTCACGCCGGGAACGCTGCACGTGCTCGCCCCGCCCTTCCCGTGGAACCTGGGAGCGACCTGGATCTCGCCCCTGCGCGCGCGCCTGCTCACTGCGGTCGCCGAGCAGGAGCGTGGCCGCGCGAGCGCGTTCCTCGCTGGATTCCTGCTGGGCGACCGCAGCCGGCTCGATCCGGGCGCAAACGACGACCTGCGGCGCGCGGGGGCACTTCACCTGCTCGCCATTTCGGGGATGCACGTGGCCCTCGCGATCACTCTCATCGGCAGGGGAGTCGCGCTGGCGGGATTGCGGGGGCGCCGGGCCGCGTTCGTCCGCCTGGCGGCTGCATTGCTGTACTCATCGCTGGCCGGGGGGTCGGCGTCGGTGTGGCGTGCCGGCGCCACCGCGCTCGCGGTCGAGGCCGGCGCGCTGGTCGGGAGGAAGGTCGCTGGCGAGCAGGGCCTCGGACTCGCGCTGCTCCTCCTGGTCGTGCTGCGCCCCTCGTTCGCGCTCGATGCCGGCTTCCAGCTCTCGGTGCTCGCGACCTGGGGGCTGCTTGCCATCGCCCAGCCGCTTCAGCGCGCCGCGCTCGGGCCCCTCGAGGCCGCGCCCCGCGCCGCGCGCGCCGCGCTCGAACGCGCGCTTGGCGCGATCGTCCCGACGCTCGGCGCACAGCTGGCCGCGTTGCCGTGCATGGCCGCGTCCTTCGGCGCGATCAGCACGCTGGGACTGGTGTCGAACCTGGTCCTGGTTCCCGTGACCGACCTCGCGCTCGTGACCGGGCTGCTCGCGCTGGCATCGCATGTGGCATTGCCGCCGCTGGCGCCCTTCTTCTGGATCACGGCCGACGGGGCCGCGCTCCTGACGCTGCGCGGCGCGGCGCAATTTGCGCGCGCACCGGCGGCGCTCCGGCCGCTCGGCCAGGCGCCGTGGGCGATCGTGGCGCTCTCGCTCGGGCTTCTTTCTGTGCTGGCGTGGCGCGCCGGGTCGGGCGGTCGGCGCACCGTCGCCCTGCTCGTGGTCGCGTTTGCGACGGCCGTGGGCGGCGCGGGACTCGTGGCGATCCTTGATCCCGGCCCGACGCGCCCATCCGGAGCCTTCGAGTGGACGCTGTTCGACATCGGCCAGGGCGATGGCATGCTGCTGCGCTTCCCCGACGGCCGCGGGGTCCTCGTCGATGCGGGCATGGCCGATGCCACGTTCGACCAGGGCGCGCGCGTCGTGGTGCCCGCGCTCCGCGCGCGCGGGGTCGGGGAACTCCATGCCGTGCTGGCGACCCATCGCGACCTCGACCACCTGGGCGGGCTGCCGGCGGTCGTACGTGACGTGCCTTGCGCCTGGGCCGCCGGGCCGGGAGACGTCCCGGGCCGCATCCTTGCGCCGGTCGAAAGGCGGGGAGGCGCAGCGGGGGCGGCGCGGCCGTTCGAGGTCCAGCGCGGGCAGCGCCTGCTCGAGGGCCCGGACTATCGCGTGACCTGCCTGTGGCCACCGCGCGAATTCCGGGCGGATCCGCGTTGGACGCCGAACCGGGAATCGGTCGTGCTGCTGGTCGAGCTGATCGCCACCGACACGTTGCGCATCCTGCTCATGGGGGATGCCGATACCCTGGTCGAGCGCGAGATCGTGGCACGCGGGGTCCCGCGCTGCGAGCTGCTCAAGATCGGTCACCACGGCTCGCGGACCTCGAGCGGGGAGGCGTTCCTCGACGCTGTGCGGCCGGGCGTGGCGTTGGTGTCGGTCGGGCGGGTCAACCGGTTCGGGCACCCGCACCCGGACGTGCGCGCGCGCTTCGCGCGGCGCGGCATCGGGTGGCGCAGCACGGGCGAGGAGGGCGCGCTCGACGTGGTGGCGCAGCGAGAGGGGCGCCGTTGGCGCGTGTCGATCGATCCGGCCCGCGGCGCGCGGCCGATCGCGCTTGCGAGGCGGCGCGGAGCGGGGTAACGTGCGGCATCCATGACGTCTCCCCGCACGCGTCGATTGGCGGTCCTCGCCTCCGGGCATGGCACCAACCTGCGCGCGCTCGCCGATGCCGATCGTGCCGGGGCGCTCGGCGGATCGATCGCCCTCGTCCTGAGCGATCGACCCGATGCCGGCGCGCTGGCGATTGCTCGCGAGCGCGGAATCCCGGCCGAGGCGCTGGATCCCGGACCCCGCGCGAGCCGGCTGGCGGATGCGGCCGAGCGGCAATGGCTCGAGCGACTTGTGGCCCACGACGTGGACACGATCCTGCTCGCCGGCTTCTTGCGCATCCTGCATGCGGGTTTCCTGGACGCGTTCCGGGGAAAGGTGCTGAACATCCATCCCTCCCTGCTGCCCGCGTTCCCCGGAATCGACTCGATCGCGCGCGCGCTCGACCATGGCGTCCGGGTCACGGGATGTACCGTGCACCTGGTGAATGCCGGCATCGACGACGGTCCGATCCTGATGCAGGGCGCCGTCCCGGTCCTCGACGACGACACGCTCGCTACCCTCACACCACGCATCCATGCCGCCGAGCACGCGCTCTATCCGCGCGCCGTGCACTCCTACCTGACCCGTCCGTTCGAACTGGACGGCCGGCGCGTGCGCTGGCTTGTCCCGGAGCTCCCCTGGCCGGAGTTCCCGGGACCGGAACTCCCGTGACCGGCGCACCGTGGGCCGCGATCGAGGCGGTGCTGTTCGACCTCGGGGGCACCGTGCTCGAGATCCGCCATGACGCGGTCGCGGACATCCTTGCCGGCCACGGCGTCGCGGTCTTTGAGGGCTGGGAGGCCGGGGCCGAGCGCGCCGGCCGCCGCGCGATGGAACTCCGCCTGCACGAGGGCGCGCCGCCCGACATGGTCTGGCGCGCATTCTTCGAAGGGATGATGGTCGCGGCGGGCGCCACCCCGGAGGAAAGTGTGCGCGCGTTCCCCGAGGTCCGCGACTTCCACCGCGCGCATCACCTGTGGAACCGGGAGTTGCCGGGCATGAAGGACGCGCTCGGGGAATTGCGAGTGCGAGGCTACCGCGTCGCCGCGATCTCGAATTCCGACGGCCGCGCGCGCGCGCTCCTCGAGGGGCTCGGCCTGCTCGAGAGCTTCGAGTTCGTCATCGATTCGCACGACGTCGGAGTCGAGAAGCCGGCGCCGCGGATCTTTCACCTGGCATGCGAGCGGCTCGGGATCGAGCCCGCGCATTGCGCCTACGTCGGCGACGTGATGGAGTTCGACGTCGAGGGCGCGCGCGCCGCCGGGCTGGCGCCGGTCCTGTTCGACGTCTACGGCTCGTACGCGCAGGGCCCGACCGACGGCGCCCGTGTGGCCGGTGCCGTCGAACTGCTCGCGCTGTTCCCCGGTCGGAACGGCAGGTCCGCGTGAACGCGGAACCGGCGCCCGGGATGGCGGAAGTTCTCGTGCCCGGCGCGACACCGTGGCGTATTGGCAAGGTGCGATCGGTCTACGACCTGGGCGAGCGCATCGTGGTGATCGCGAGCGATCGCCTGTCCGCCTACGACGCCATCCTGCCGACCCCGATCTCCGACAAGGGGCGCGTGCTCACCGCGCTGTCGGCGTTCTGGTTCGCACGCCTTGCGGCGGCGCGCCCGCATCACCTCCTGTCCACGGTGTTGGCGGACCTGCCCGACCCGTACCGCTCGCACGCGCCTCTCGCCGGCCGGGTCATGCTGTGCAAAAAGGCCGAGCGCGTCGACATCGAGTGCGTCGTGCGCGGCCACCTCACCGGGTCCGGCTGGCGCGAATATCGCGAGCATGGCACGCTGCATGGCCAAACCCTTCCTGCCGGGCTCTCGGACGGCGCGCGCCTCGATCCTCCCGTGTTCACGCCGACCACCAAGGCCGAGCAGGGCCACGACGAGCCGATCCCGCACGGGACCCTCGGGGAACTCCTCGGGAAGGATCTGGCAGACGAACTCGAGGAGCGGAGCCTCGCGCTTTATATTGAAGCGCGCGCGATCGCGCTTACGGCCGGCCTTGTCCTGGCGGACACGAAGTTCGAGTTCGGCCATGTCGATGGTCAGCTCACCCTCATCGACGAGCTCCTGTCGCCGGACAGTTCGCGCTACTGGGACCAAGCGGCGTGGGAGGAGGGTCAACTCGTCTCCTTCGACAAGCAGTTCGTGCGCGACTGGCTCGACCAGGCCGGCTGGGATCACGTGCCCCCCGCGCCCGCCCTGCCGCCCGACGTCGTGGCGGCGACGCGGGCGCGCTACCTCGAGGCGGCCCGGAGATTCCTCGGCGCGGAGTGGACTTGATGAAGCTGCTGCCGGTTCGGAACGCGCTGTTATCGCTCTCGGATCGTGCGGGCGCCGACCTGTTGGCGCGCGCTCTGGTCGCCCGCGGAGCAACGCTGTGGGCGACCGAGGGGACGCGCGCCGCGCTCGCGGCCGATGGGATCGAGGCGCGTGCGGTCTCTGACCTGGTCGGGCAGGGG
>JBKJOC010000063.1:0-2743 GCA_046595725.1 Candidatus Eiseniibacteriota bacterium | reverse complement strand
CGTGCGGCTCGCCGCGCGCGGCACGATCGAGCGCGTCGTGATCGACACCTCGCACTTCAAGGGCAACGCGCCGGGGTCGTGCACGCTCGAGGTTGCGGACGCGCCGGGCGCGACGGTGGCGAATCTTGCGTCCTCGACGTTCGCCTGGAAGCCGCTGCTCGCGTCGACGGCGCTCGAGCCGCACGACGTGCGGGAGATCGTCGATGGGCTCGAGGCTCCCGGCCCGGCGACGCACGCCATCCTTCGCATCCATCCCGACGGGGGAGTGGCGCGACTGCGCCTCTTTGGCCGCGTCGATCCGGAAGGCCGGAAGGCGCTCGCGCTCGCGCGGCTCAACGCGCTCGTGCCCGCGGAGGCGGAAGGGGAGTTGCTCGCCTGCCTGGGCTCGGCGAATTTTGCGCGCGCCCTGTCGGAGGAGCGGCCGTTCAAGGATTTGGCCGCGCTCGCAAAGGCCGCGGATCGCGCGATGTCCGCCCTTGGCGATGAGGACTGGCGCGAGGCGTTCGCCGCCCACCCGCGCATCGGCGACTCGCCCCACTCAGGCTCGCACGCCGCGCAGCATTGGGCGCGCGAGGAGCAGAAGGGCGCCGCCTCGGTAGAGGACGCGACACGCCGGGCGCTCGCGGAGGGCAATCGCGCCTACGAGGCCCGCTTCGGCTGGATCTTCCTCATCTGCGCGACGGGGAAGACGGCCGAGGAGATGCTTGCCGCCCTCGAAACCCGCATGCACAATGACCCGGCTGCGGAATTTCGCGTGGCGGTTGAAGAGCAGATGAAGATCACCCGGTTGCGACTGGAGAAACGGCTCCGCACATGAGCGCGATCACGACCCATATCCTCGATGTCGCTCACGGCCGCCCGGCCGCTGGCGTTTCAGTGTTACTCGAGCGGCGGGACGCCACCGGCATGTTCTGCGAGGCGGGCAGGGGCGTCACCGACGCCGACGGCCGCCTTACGTCGCTGCTCGAGTCCGGCGCGCCGCTGTCGACCGGCACCTGGCGCCTGACGTTCGAGACCGGCGCCTACTTCGACGCCGCCGGGGTGCGCGCGTTTCATCCGATGGTCAGTGTCACGTTCGACGTTTCCGACGCGAGCCAGCACCATCACGTGCCTCTCCTGGTGTCCCCCTTCGGCTACACCACGTACCGCGGGAGCTGATCCTGATCTGGGGGGGCCGCCCGGGAAAGGGGAGGGGCCTTCTCGCAGGATGGAATGCTCAAACTGTACACCCTGTACATTCCGACCATTGTCGCGCGATCCGGGGCTCGCCTGCGGGCTTCACAACTCGTCAAAGAGCCCTCTGGTTCCTGAGGTGACGGCCCGCATGGCCCCCCGAGCAGGGCCGTAAGGAGCAGCCCCCAATCGAAACCATCAGCCGCGCCGACGCTTGAGGATCGCCAGGAACGACTTCGCCTGGAAGTCCTCGAGCGTGAGGCCGGTGCGCTCGACCGCCTCCGCCTCGGAAATCGCACCGCAGTTGATCGCCCGCAGGAAATAGTTCAGCAGACCCTGTCCGGTCGCGGCGTCATCGAACACATCGCCCACCAGCGTCGCCTGCGCGGCCTTGCCCACGAAGTTCGACAGTCGCTCGGCGGCGGCGTCGAGGCCCTCCATGAAGAACGTATAGACCGCGGCGTAGCGCGTCGGGAGCTGTCCCGGGTGGAGGTCCCAGCCCTGATAGTACGCGGTCTCGAGCGAGTGGCGCACGTGTTCGTAGTGCAGTCGCCACGCGGCGAACACCGTCCGGCGATTCTCGAGCTGCTGCGGCTCCGTCAGGGCAACGCCCTCGGCCGCGCGGCGGGGGCCGATGGGCATGATGTTGGTCGCGCCGTCCGACAGCCGCACCCCCGTGCCCGCGAGCGAGACCTTGAGCACGTCTTTTGCGAAGTCGCACGCGGGGTGCGCCATGTGCTGGTGCGCGGCGGTGATGTCGAGCGAGGCGGTGTAGTCGTAGGTCCCAAAGTGCGCCGAGCCGACGCGGCCGCGCCCCGCGGCGACCAGCCCGGGCGGAGCGGGAGTCCCGTCGGCGGCGAAGATGCTCTGCGGGGTCTCGATCATGAGCTCGATTTGGATGACCCCCCCGGGTAGTCCGAGCTTCTGCTCGAGGCGGTCGAGCGCCTCGGCACAGGCGGTGACCTGCTCCGGGTGCGTGATCTTCGGCAGCGTGATCACGAGGCCGTCGTTCCAGCGACCGCCGTGCGCCGCCACGAACGCGGTCACGAAGAGGTCGAGCGTGCGCAGGCTGCGGGCGGCCAGTTCGGGCGAGAGCGGCTTGATGCGGATGCCGCCGAACGTGGCGGCCGTGCCCTCCGCGATGCCGCGCGCGAGCTCCCGGGCGCCGGACTCGGCATGGCCGTCCTCCTCGGCGTCGGGCCGATTGCCATAGCCGTCCTCGTAGTCGATGCGGAAGTCCTCGACCGGCTCGCGACCGAGCTTCTCGAGGACGCGGGAATAAACTTCGTTCGCCAGCCGCCCCGGCAGTCCGAGCGCTCCGGCGAAAGTGACCGCGTCCGGGGCGTAGTCGTCGAGGGCCCGCAGCGCAAGCACCCCCAGGTGCCGCGCGGTGTCCGCCTTGAAGAGCTGCGCCCCGCCGTATACCGTGTGCACCGCCTGGCGGCCGTCGCGATCGCCCGGGTAGCGCGCCGCGACCGAGCGGTTGGCGGAGGCGAGGCGATCGAAGATCGGCTTGAGATCGGCATCGGAGAGGGACGGGGTCATCGGGGCTCCTTGGGTTGAGGGGCCG
>JBKJOC010000025.1:0-6145 GCA_046595725.1 Candidatus Eiseniibacteriota bacterium | reverse complement strand
GAAGTCGGCGTACTTCTTCGAACGCTGGTCGTCGTCCTTGCTCTCGATCCAGATCTTGAAGACCTCGTCCTCGAACGAGCCCTCGGGCTCCCAGTGCCCGAGAATCTCCTCGACTTCACCGACCACGAGTTCGAACAGCCGGATCTTCTTCTCAAGGATCTCGAGGACGTAGGCTTCGATGGTGTCGCGCGCGACGAGGTTGAAGATCGACACGTCGCTGGTCTGCCCGAGCCGGTGGACGCGCCCGATCCGCTGTTCGACGCGCATCGGATTCCACGGCAGGTCGTAGTTGACGACGATGTGCGCGAACTGCAGGTTCCGACCCTCCCCGCCGGTCTCGGTCGAGATCAGGAACGGGATCGACCCCCGGAAGCGGTCGAGCGCCTCCTCCTTCTCCTGCCACGTCTGTTCGCCATGGAACACCTGGTTCGCGATGCCCTCGGCGGTGAGCGCCCTCGAGATCTCCTCCTGGCTGGCGCGGAACTGAGTGAACACGATCGCCTTGTCGTCGAGACTCTTGAGCAGCTTGACCAGCGCGCGCACCTTGGTGTGGTCCTCGAGCTTCGCCGCACGCTCCGCCAGCGCCTTGAGGGCGCGGGTCTCGAGGCCGGTCTGCGCCTTGTTCGCGAGGTGGACCAGCGTCTTGCGCGCGGCGGCGATGCTCGACCCCAACTCCTTCTGCAGCACGACCAGCGTGAAGTACCAGCGCCGCGCGACATCCTCGTCCCCCGCCTCGATTGTTCTGATGACGAAGTCCGAGACGTCGCTGTAGAGCTGCGCTTCCTCTTCGGAGAGGTCGAGCGTGATGGTCTGCACGTTGCGCTTCGGAAACTTGAGGTTCGTGTGCGCGCGCTGGGCGCGGATCATCACGCTCGCCAGGAGCTGGCGCAGCTTCTCCGTGTTGCGCGGCTTCAATCGATCGCCCGCGGTCATGAACTCGGCGCGGAACTGGGCGAATGTCCCGACGGCGCCCGGCCGCAGCAGGGTCACCAGGTTATAGAGCTCGCGCAGGTCGTTCTGCACCGGCGTCGCAGTCAAGAGCAGGAGGTAGCGCGCACCCAGCTCGTTGATGAATTTCCAGCCCAGCGTGAGGTGATTGCGCAGGCGGTGGGCCTCGTCGACCACGACGAGGTCGAAGCCGACGCGCCGCACCTGGCTGCGGTGCCGGGCATGCCGGGCGGTCTCGAGCGAAGCGATGACGAGCGGATGCGAGCCCCAGGCCCCCTCGGCGCCGCGCGACACCACGAAGTCGAGCTCGAACTTCTCCCTCAGCTCCTCCGCCCACTGCTCGCACAGCGAGGCCGGCGTGAGCACGAGCGCGGTGCGGATCTGGCCGCGCAGCAGGTACTCCTTGAGGATGATGCCGGCCTCGATCGTCTTGCCGAGCCCGACCTCGTCCGCCAGCAGTGCGCGCCCGCCGAGATCGCGCAGGACGCGCAGCGCGGCCCGCATCTGGTGCGGGAACTTCTCGACGCCGCGCAGCGAATCAAGGGACAGGAGACGATCCGCCGCCGCCCACGCCGACAGCCGCTCGGCGCGATAGCCGGCGGTGAAGAGGTCGGGCGGATCGACCTTGCCGATCGCCCAGCGCGAGACCAGTCCAGCCGTCCCCGCGTCGGTTCGCCAGATCGATGCGCCGTCGCGCGCGCCCTCTTCCTGGCCGTCCTCGCCCGGGCTCTCCTCCGCTCCATCCTCGTTCTCGGCGTCGTCGCTTTCCGGCTGAGCCGCCGGCGCGGTGCCCGTGCCGTCTGCTCCGTCCCCCGCCAGCTCCCACGCCATGCGCGCGGACAGCCGCTTGAGCTCGGTCCCGAAGACGACTTCGAGCACGTCGGAGCCGCGCCCGGCGCGAACCTCGACGATGAGTCCCACGCCGAACCGGGGATGGACGATCCGTTGTCCGACCCGATAGCTGGTGGCGGTGGTCATGGAGTGTTCCTGCTTCCCTTTCCGGAGACGCTGCGGTCGCTGCCCGTGGTCCCAACGTGGGATGCTCGATCGTCCACGATTCTCTCGCGAACGCACCGGTCGCGGTGTGCGGCTTGTGTCAAGGCGAGGTGTAGAAGTTGAACCCGAGCCCGACTTCGACGTCATGGTTGAACTTGCTGCGCAGCAGCACACCATGGTAGCGCACCCCGAGTTCGAGCGACAGGGTACGCCACGCCCAGTATTCGAACCCCGCCCCCAGCTTGATCACGCCGCCGTCTCCCGGATACTCCTTTTCCCCGTCATTGTCCGTGATCCGCGTCTGCGCCAGGCCGACGCCGATCGTGACGTAGCGCGGCATGCGGGAGCGGATGGCGCCGTACTTGATGTAGTCGAGGGTGGTCACGATGAATTGCACGCGGTTGTGCCCGGCCGCCGAGTCCGAAGGCACCTTCACCCCGAAGTTTTGCCCCTCGAAGCTGAGCGCGAGCGCCGCATCCGGCGCGGTGCGGTAGCGCAGGTTGAAGCCGGCGCCGAGTCCGTTGTCGAAGTCGTCCGCGAACGACCCGCCCACAAGCGCGCTGTAGAGCACCTGGCCCCCGAGGCTGACCGTGCCCTGGCGGACGGGCCGGGCCCGCCAGTTCCGGGCCGGCGCGGGCGCCTCGCCTGCCGGCGCCTGGGCGGACGCGCCGCCCGGCGCGAAGACAAGAACGACCAGCAGGGTGAGGCGAACGAGCCGACGTCGAGACATACGAACCATGCTTCCTCCTTCAACCGCGCGGGGCGCGGCGGGCCCTCAGGGCCGCGGGTGGAACTGCCGATGGACCTCGAGCAGGAAGCTCCGGTCCACCGCGGTGTAGATCTGCGTCGTCACGATCGAGGCGTGCCCGAGCAACTCCTGCACGACCCGCAAATCCGCGCCACCCGCCAGCAGGTGCGTGGCGAAGGAATGGCGCAGCACGTGCGGGCTGACTCGCCCGGCCAGGTCGGCCGAGCGTCCATAGCCCGCAAGAATCTTCCAGAATCCCATGCGCGACAGCCGGCGTCCCCACCGATTGAGGAACAGTGCCTCCTCGCTCGCGCGGCGCGCGAGTTGCAGTCGGCCGGCGTCGAGGTAGGCGCGCAGCGCCTCCGCCGCGGGGCGGCCGAACGGCACCAGCCGCTGCTTGTCGCCCTTGCCGAGCACCTGGACCGCACCGTCCTCCCACAAGATGGACGCGCGGTCCAGCCCGACCAGTTCGCTCACGCGCAGCCCGCTGGCATAACCCAGCTCGAGCAGCGCACGATCGCGCAACGGCAATGGATCCGTCCCCACCGGCTGGGCAAGCAGGCGCTCGATCTCCTCGATCGTCAGCGCCTTCGGCAGCCGGCGTCCGAGCTTGAGTGCGGGGAGCCCGGCCGCCGGATCCTCGCGCGCGACACCGGCGCGCAGGCAGTGCGCGTGGAAGCCGCGCAGGGCCGAGCGCCTGCGCGCCAGCGTCGCGGCTGCAGCGCCCGCGCGCCGCAGCATGAGCAGGTAATCGGCGACGTCCTTCGCCGTCACGGCATCGGGCGATGCGAGCCGGCGCGCCCGCAGGAAGGAGAGGTAATCCTTGAGGTCGTAGCGGTACGCCGACTCCGTGCGCGGCGACACGCGCTTGAGCAGAACAAGGCTCTCGAGCCAGGCGCGGCCGGCGCGATCGAAACCGTCCTCGGGGATCGAGCGCAGCGCCTCGGCGGCGGCGAGTTTGCGCGGCGTCACGCGCGCACCCCGTTCCATTCCATCGAGGTCTGCCCGGCCTCGAGCGCCACGAGGCGCTCCTTCCAGCCGCGGCCGCGGCGCGCGGAACCAGCCTCGCCGCGCGCCAGGATCACGCGGTGATCGGGCACGAGCAGGCGAAACGGGTTGCTCTGAAGCGCGCTCCGCACGGCGTGCGCGTGACGCGGGGTGGCGATCAAGCCGGCGACGTCCTTGTAGGCGACGAACCGGCCGTAGGGCACCGCGCGCGCGGCCTCGTAGACCTTGCGGCGAAAGTCCGACAGCCCGGTCGGGTCGATGCGCCAACGGGAGAGTTTCGGGCGCTCGCCGGCGAGATACGCGGCCAGGTCGTCGAGCAATATGGATACCGCGGCCGGGTCGTGGACGAGGCGGCTTTCCCGCCGCGCGCGCACGTCCTCGGACAGCTTGCCCACCGGGTCGGGTCCGAGCGCGACCGCGAGCACTCCGTCCTCGCCGAGCGCGACCCAGATGCGGCCCCAGGGCGTGCGGCGCGCGCCATACTGGACGAGCGCGGGCTGCCCGGTCACGACGTTCCACCCGATCCGCCGGACGGCACCGGGTGCTCCGCCAGGTAGCGTAGGACCTTCTCGGCGACCAGCATCGGCACACGCGCTCGCTCGGCGATCGTCGCCGCGTCGGCGCCGGCGAGCGCCGCGACCGAGCCGAAGGCGATCAGCAGCGCGCGCCGCCTCGCCGGACCGATCCCGGGCACGTCGTCGAGCGCACTCTTGATCGTGCGCTTGCTGCGCAGCTTTCGGTGATAGGTGATGGCGAAGCGATGGGCCTCGTCGCGCAACCGCATCAGCGAGCGCAGCGCCCACGAGCGGCGCGGCAACCGGATCTCGGTGCCCTCGACCCCGACGATCGTCTCCTCGCGCTTGGCGAGCCCGAACACCGGCAGCTGCGCCACGCCCTCGTGCGCGATCGCCAGGAGCGCAGCGCGCGCGGCGCCGACCTGGCCGATACCGCCATCGATCAGGACGAGGTCGGGCGGCGGGATGCTGCCCTCGGCGACGCGCGTGAAGTAGCGCCCCACCGCCTCTCGCATCATGGCGAAGTCGTCCGGGCCCGGGGTGCGCATGCGCATGCGGCGATAGTCGCCGCGTTTGGGCTGCCCGTTTTCGCTCACCGTCACCGAGGCCACGGGCTCGGCGCCCTGGATGTTCGAGATGTCGAAGCACACGACACGGAACGGGGCGCGGTCGAGCCCGAGCGCGCGCTGCAATTCGAACACGCCCGGTTGGTAGCGCACGCGCTTGCCGCCCTTCTTCGCCAGCGCGACCTCGAGCGCGAGTCGCGCGTTTTCGGCCGCGGCCTCGAGTACGGTGCGCGCCTTGCCCCGCTTGGACGACTCCAGCGCGATCGGCCGCCCCTGCGCTGCCAGCGCCTCGGCGAGCGTCGCCTGGTCGCGCGGAGCGACCTGGAGCCAGAGCGCGTCGGGCCACGCTTCCGCGCGCAGGTAGCGCTGGAGAATCGCCTCGTGCAGCACGCGCGCTTCGCTCTGTCCCTTGACGCCGCGCATGAACACGATCTCGCGCCCGCTGACGCGGCCTTCGCGCACGTGGAGCACGGCCAGCGCGGCGCGGTCCCCCTGGCGCGCGAGGCCGAGCGCGTCGGCATCGTAGGCCCGTGGCCCGAGCACCTTCTGGCTCGCGCCCAGCCGGTCGAGCCACGCCAGGCGGTCGCGATCGCGCCCGGCATCCTCGTAACGGCGGTCGAGCGCGGCCTGCTTCATGTCGGCCTCGAGCAGGTCCCTGATCTCCTCGTCCTTGCCCGAGAGCAGGAGGCCGAAGCGCTCCGCCAGCGAGCGGTGCGCCAGCGCGTCGACGCCCGAGCGCGAGTAGCACGGGCCGACGCAGCTCTTGATGTGGTAGTTGAGGCACGGCCGGTCGGTCTTGATGTAAGGCTCGATGTTGACGCAGGTCCGGATCGGGAACATCCGCCGCAGGAAGCGCAGCGTGCGCCTCAGTTGCTTGACGTCGGTGAAGGGCCCGAAATAGCGCGCGCCGTCGTCGTGCACGCGGCGGGTCACGAGCAGGCGCGGGTAGGTTTCGCCCATCGTGATCTTGACCCACGGGAAGGTTTTGTCGTCCTTGAGGCGGACATTGAAGTAGGGCTGGTGCTCGCGCACCAGCGTCGCCTCGAGGATCAGCGCCTCGGCATCGCTGCCGGTCACGATCACGTCGAGGTCGTGCACCAGGAGGACCAGTCGATCCGTCCGCGGATGCAGGACCCGGCCCGCCTGGAAATACGAGCGGACGCGAAGGTCGAGCCGTTTCGCCTTGCCGACGTAGACGACCTTGCCCTGGCGGTTCTTGAAGAGGTAACAGCCGGGGCTGGGGGGCAGGCGTTCGAGGATGGTCCGAACGCGTTCTTGAGGCACTGCGTGAAGCCTCCTTGCAAGAGCCCGGTGCCCGAACACCTTAACATGGCGGGATTATTGTCAACAACTCGGCTTGGGCG